>JBBDTT010000038.1:0-10769 GCA_040904285.1 Actinomycetota bacterium | reverse complement strand
AACGTGTTCGCCGGCTACTGGAACCGCCCCGAGGAGACCGATCGCGTCATCCGTGACGGCTGGTTCCACACCGGCGACATCGCCTACCGCGACGAGGAGGGCTATCTGTTCATCGTCGACCGGAAGAAGGACCTGATCATCGTCTCCGGCTTCAACGTGTTCCCGAAAGAGGTCGAGGACGCGATCGTGGCCCACCCGGCGGTCGCCGAGGCCGCCGTCTTCGGCGTCCCGGACGAGCGGACGGGGGAGGCCGTGAAGGCGTCGGTGGTCCTCGAACCGGGACGCTCGCTCACCGAGGAGGCCCTCATCGATCACCTCGGCCACACGCTGGCCCGCTTCAAGCAGCCGAGGTCGATCGAGTTCGTGGACGCCCTCCCGAAGCTCCCGACCGGCAAGGTCCTGCGCCGGGCGCTGCGGGGCGAGGAGCTCCTGGGCGACGCGGTGGAACCGGAGCCCGCCTCGTGATCGTCTTCCCGCTCGCGGCCGCCCTCGTGGCCCTGGTGTTCGCCGGGATGCTCGCGGGGCAGTACGCGCAGCGCCGGCGGCCGTTCCAGATCCTGTGGTCGCTCGCGCTGGTCATGTACGCGGGCGCGTCCTTCGCGCTGTTCCTCGGCGAGATCGGGGGCTGGTCGACCGCCGAGTTCCGCACCTACTGGCTGCTGGGGGCGATCCTCAACGTGCCCTTCCTGGCGATGGGCGAGCTCTACCTGCTGATCCCGCGGCAGGGGATCGCGCACGCGCTGTTCGTCCTGCTGCTGGTGGGGACGGCGGTCGCCGTCGCCACCGTCCGGACCGCGGCGATGGACACGACGTTCCTGGCCCACGACCTCCCCCTCGGCAAGGAGGTGTTCGGGGACGGCACCCCGGCCCACAGGTTCGCGGCGCTGTACACCTTCCCCGCCTACTTCCTGCTCCTCGGCGGCACGCTGTGGTCGGCGCTGCGCATCCGGGGCATCGAGGCCATGCGCGACCGGTTCCTCGGGACGCTCCTGATCGCCGGCGGGGCGACGATCGTCGCGATCGGCTCGGGCGTCGGCGCGGGGCTCCTGAAGTCGTTCGTCGTCATCTCTCTCGCGCTGCTCGCCGGGATGGTCGTGATGTTCCTGGGCTTCCTCCGCGCCGGACGCCGCCCGCCGGTGGGATGAGGCGCGGGACGAGCTAGACCGTCGCCGTCATCACCGGGTCGGCGGGGACGCCGGTCGGGTTCTCGCGGGCCTCGACGATCCAGATGCCGTCGTAGCCGGTCAGGTCGATGGGCATCTCGACGATCGTCGTCGAGCGCCGGTGCAGGAACGTGCCGACCAGCCGGGCCGGCACGCCGTCGACCGTGACCCACACCTCGTAGGGATGGTTCCGGCGGGGGCGCGGGATGTCCTTGACGACCAGGTAGCACGGGCTCTGGCCGGGCTTGTACGCGACGTCGGCGTCCGAGCCGGCGACGGCGCCTCGCAGCGACAGGACGCGGGTGGCCGGGTCGCTCATCAGCGTGATGGCGTTCTCGGCGGCGGCCCGTTGCTGGTCGGCGTCGCCAATGCGCTGGGTGAGGACGGCGGTGACGCCGCCCATCGTGAGCAGGGCCACGGCCGCCGCCGCGCCGATCCACGCGGGCACGCCGCGGCGGATGCGCCCGGCCCCTCGATCCCGGTCCTCCGCGATCGCGCGGCGCAGGGCGGGGAGCACGGTCTCCGGCGCGTCCGCCGGCTCGACCGCGAGCGCCAGGTCGCCGGCGACGGCGCGGTACTCCTCCATCAGGCGGCGGCACCTCAGGCACCCCGGGACGTGCTCGGCCAGGAGGGCCTCAGCGGCCTCGGCGTCGGCCCCCGAGAGCGCCTCGAGGGCGTAGCCGGCGATCAGCTCCTCGATGCCCTCGTGGTCGTCCGGGCTCATTCGGTCTCCTGCAGCGCCGCGCGCAGCTTGCGCAGGGCGGCGAGGGTTCGGGTCTTCACCGTTCCGAGGGGGATGCCGAGCGCGTCCGCCACGCGAGCCTGGGTCATCCCGCCGAAGTACGCCAGTTCCAGCACCGTCCGCTGCTCCTCCGGAAGCCCCGTCAGCGCCTGGCGTACCTGCTTGCGCCGAACGGAGAGCCAGGCGTCGTCCACGACGCCCTCCGCTACATCTTCGCCGACAACGGGCTCCAGGTTCAGGGCCCGCTCGTCGCGGTCGCGCAGGCGCTGCTCCCGGCGAACCGTGTCCACCGCCCGGTGGTGGACGAGCGACAGGAAGAACGTCCGGAACGCGCCGCGCGCGGGGTCGTACGCCTCGGGCGCGCGCCACAGGGCGAGGAACGCGTCCTGCAGCACCTCGCGGCCGAGCGCCTCCGAGCCCGTGATCCGCCGGGCGAGCCCGAACGCCGCCGCCTGGTAGCGGCGGTACAGGGCCTCGAACGCGCCGGCGTCGCGCGCGGCGACGCGCCGCACCAGGTCCTGATCCGCGCGGTCCTGCTCGGGCTCCACGGGGAGACTTCTACCGTAGAGTGCCCGCCGTGCGCCGGGTGACGATGTATTCCAGGACGACCTGCGGCCTGTGCGATCGCGCCCGCGAGGTCCTCCTGGAAGAGCGCGAGCGGACCCCGTTCGCGTACGAGGAGGTGTTCGTCGACGGCGACGACGCCCTCGAGCGCGAGTACGGGCTGCGCGTCCCGGTCGTGCTGATCGACGGCGAGCACGCCTTCGAGGTGGAGGTCGAGCCCGTCGAGCTCCGCCGGCTGCTGGCCGGCTGACGCGGCCGCCAAGTCCGTTTGTGAATGCGTTCACGTGCGAACTAGAATCGTCGGCGTGCCTCCCCTGAACCACCCGTCCTCGTGAGGGAGCGCCCGATCCCCGAAGCCACGGTCGGGCGCCTGCCCGTGTACCTGCGGGCGCTCGTCGAGATGGCCGAGTCGACGACGGCCACCGTGTCCTCCGAGGGCCTCGCCGAGGCCGCCGGCGTCAACTCCGCGAAGGTCCGCAAGGACCTCTCCTACCTGGGCACGTACGGGACCCGGGGCGTCGGCTACGACGTGGCCTACCTGATCCACCAGATCCGCCGCGAGCTCGGCCTGACCCAGCACTGGCCGGTGCTGATCGCGGGCATCGGGAACCTCGGCCACGCCCTGGCCGGGTACCGGGGGTTCGGCGAGCGCGGGTTCCGCGTGGCGGCCCTGGTCGACGCCGACCCCAAGGTCGTGGGCGAGGTCGTGGGCGGCGTCGAGGTCCGGCCGATGGACGACCTGGCCGGCCTGGTCCACGAGCACGAGATCGCGATCGGGGTCATCTGCACGCCGGCTACGGCGGCCCAGGAGGTCGCCGACCGGATGACCGAGGCCGGCGTCCGCTCCATCCTGAACTTCGCGCCGGCCGTCCTCACGGTCCCGGCGACGGTGTCGCTGCGCAAGGTGGACCTGTCGATCGAGCTCCAGATCCTGGCCTTCTACGAGCAGCGCAAGGCCGCCCTCCAGGCCGTCCGCGGCGGGCAGGCCGTGGCCGACCTGGCCGAGGCCCGCTGATGGGCTCGTACCCGATCATCCTCGAGATGGCCGGCCGGTCGGCGGTCGTCGTCGGCGGCGGCCGGATCGCCGAGGACAAGGTCGAGAAGCTCCTCCCCGCCGAGGCCAAGATCCGCGTCGTCTCCCCGCAGCTCACCCCCCGGATCAAGGAGCTCGCCGACGAGGGCCGCGTCGAGTGGGTGGGCCGGGACTATCTCGACGGCGACCTGGAGGGCGCGTTCATCGCGATCGCGGCCACCGACTCCCACGACACGAACGGCCGCGTCTTCGCCGAGGCCGAGGCCCGCGGGATCCCGATCAACGCGGTGGACGACGTCGAGCACTGCACCTTCATCGCGCCGGCCGTGTTCCGCAACGGCTCGCTGATCGTCGCGATCACCACCGAGGGGAAGGCTCCGACCCTCGCCGTGCGCATCCGCGACAGGATGCGAGAGCTGTACGGCGGCGAGGAGTTCGCCAAGCTGCTCGAGCTGGCCGGGTCCCTCCGGGACGAGGTCGCCGCCACCGGCCGCGCCTTCGAGGTGCGAGCCGAGGCCTGGTACCGGCTGATCGACTCCGACGTCCTCGAGCTGCTCCGCCAGGGGCGCGACGAGGACGCCGTGCGGAGGGCGCGCGAATGCCTGTCCTTGCCCTAGGCCTGTCCCACCGCCGGGCCGACGTCGGGCTCCTCGAGCGGCTCGCCGTCGCCGACGACGATCTGCCCAAGGCGTACGGGCGCCTGGCCGACCTGGAGGGCATCCGCGAGGCCGTGGTGCTGTCCACGTGCAACCGGATCGAGGTCTACGCCGAGGTCACCGGCTACCACGCGGGGTTCCAGGACCTGCGGACCTTTCTGGCCGAGTCCAGCGGGATGGAGCCCGACGAGTTCGCCGAGCCCCTCTACGCGCTCTACGAGGACGAGGCGGTCGAGCACCTGTTCGGCGTGGCCGCCGGGATCGACTCGATGATCGTCGGTGAGCCGCAGATCCTGTCGCAGGTCCGTCACGCGTACCGCCGCGCGGACGCCGAGTCGGCCGCGGGCGCGGTCCTCTCCGACCTGTTCCGCCGGGCGGCGCGCTTCGGCCGGCGGGCTCGCGAGGAGACCGAGATCGGGGCGAGCCCGCTCGCGTTCGTCCAGGCCGGTCTGGCGCTGGCCGAGGAGGCGCTGGGGTCCCTGGCCGGCCGCCACGCGCTGGTCGTCGGGGCGGGACAGATGGGGGAGCTCGCGCTCGAGGCCCTCAGGGCCCGCGGGATCGGCGAGGCCCACGTGCTGAACCGCACGCCAGAGCGCGCGGAGCGGCTGGCCGTGCGCCACGGCGCGCGGGCCCGCTCGCTCACCGATCTGGCCGCGGCGCTGGCGTCCGCCGATGTCGTGGTCTCCTCGACCGGCGCCGCCGAGCAGGTCGTGCTCGCCGCCGACGTACGCGAGGCGATGGCCGGCCGGGATGACCGCCCGCTGTTCCTCCTCGACCTCGCCGTGCCCCGCGACGTCGATCCGGCCGTCGACGCCATCGCGGGGGTGTCCCTCGCGGACATCGACGCCCTGCGCGCCGTCGTGGTGGACGAGCGAGAGCTCGAGGAGATCGGCAAGGTCCGGGCCCTCGTCCACGAGGAGGTCCGCCGCCTGGCCGAGCGCCGGCGGATCGCCCGGCTGGCGCCGTTGCTGCAGGCCCTCCAGGAGCGCGGGGAGACGATCCGCCGGGGCGAGCTCGCCCGGTTCCGGTCTCGCCTGGCCGGCCTGGACCCCGAGGCGTTCGAGGCCGTCGAGGCGCTCACGCGCGGGATCGTGGCCAAGCTCCTGCACGACCCGATGGTCCGGGTGAAGGACCTCTCGGCGGGCGGCGACTCGCACGCCCGGTTGCTGGCCGATCTGTTCGGGATCGAGCCGGGCGCCGGCGCGGGGTCGTGACGGCGGCCGTCCGGATCGGTACGCGCGGCTCCCGGCTCGCGCTGGCCCAGGCGAACGAGGTGGCCGACCGGCTGCGCGCCGACGGCGCCGAGGCCGAGCTGGTGCCGATCGTGACCGCGGGCGACCGCGGCGCGTCGCCCCGGCGGGACGACCCCGCGGGGGTCAAGGGCCTGTTCGTGGCCGAGATCGTCCGCGCCCTGCAGGCGGGCGAGGTCGACCTCGCGGTGCATTCGGCGAAGGACCTCCCCTCCGCGGATCCCGAGGGCGTGGTCGTGGCCGCGGTCCCCGAGCGGGCCGACCCGCTCGACGTGCTCGTCACGCGGGACGCGGGCGAGCTTCCCGGCGGCGCGGTCGTGGGCACCTCCAGCCTCCGCCGTCAGGCGCAGCTCCGCCGGTCCCGTCCGGACCTGCGCGTCGAGGACCTCCGCGGCAACGTCGACACGCGGCTGTCGAAGCTGGCCGAGGGCCGGGTGGACGGCCTCCTCCTGGCCGCGGCCGGGCTCCACCGCCTGGGCGTCGAGCCCGAGCATGCCCGGCCCGTGCCCCTCGAGGAGATGGTCCCGGCGCCCGGCCAGGGGGCCCTCGCCGTCCAGGCGGTGCCCGGGACCGCCGGCGAGACCGCCGCACGGGGCATCGACCACCCGCGGTCCCGGATCGCGTTCGAGGCCGAGCGGCGGCTGGTGGGCCTCCTCGGCGGCGGCTGCGCGCTGCCCCTCGGGGCCTACGCCGAGGCCCGGTCGGAGGGCGTGCGGCTGCTGGCGGTGGTCATCCGCCCCGACGGTTCCGAGCTCGCGTGGGCCCAGGTCGAGGCCGAGACGCCCGAGGCCGCGGCGGACGAGGCGGCGGCGACCCTCTCGGCCGCGGGCGCGCGAGAGATGCTCGCGGACCTGAAGTGAGCCGGGGGTTCGTCTCGCTGGTCGGGGCCGGCCCCGGTGACCCCGGGCTGATCACCGTCAAGGGCCTCGGCCGGCTCCTGGACGCCGACGTGATCGTCCACGACCGGCTGATCGACGCGGAGCTCCTGCGATCGGCGAAGGCCGGCGCCGTCCTGGTCGACGCCGGGAAGGCGCCCGGCGCCAAGCGCCTGACCCAGGAGCAGACCAACGCGGTCCTCGTCGAGCACGCCCGGGCCGGCCGCCGGGTCGTCCGGCTCAAGGGCGGCGATCCGTTCGTGTTCGGCCGGGGCGGCGAGGAGGCCGGCGCGCTCGCGAAGGCGCGCATCCCGTTCGAGGTCGTCCCCGGGGTCACCAGCGCGGTCGCCGCGGCCGCGTACGCGGGGATCCCCGTGACCGACCGCCGGCGGGCCTCCTCGGTGGCCTTCGCGACCGGCACGCCCCAGCCGGGTGGCGCGGACACGGTGGCCGAGGTGGCGGGGGCCGACACGGTCGTCGTGCTGATGGGCATCGCCAACCTCGAGGCCGTGGTGGACAAGCTCATCGCGGGCGGCAAGCCGGTCCGCACGCCGGCCGCGGTCGTCGAGCGCGGCACGTTCCCCACCCAGCGCGTCGTGGTCGGACGGCTCGACACGATCGCGGGGCGGGTGCGCGACGGCGGGGTGGCGAACCCGGCCGTGCTGATCGCCGGCGACGTCGTCGAGCTCCGCCGCCAGCTCGCGTGGTGGGACCGCCGGCCGCTGTTCGGCAAGGCCATCCTGGTGACCCGCGCCCGCGATCAGGCGGGGGAGCTCTCCTCGCGGCTCCACGAGCTGGGCGCCGTCGCGGTCGAGGCCCCGGCCATCAGGACGATGCCGGCGGTGAAGCCGGGCGCTCTCGACCGCGCGATCGTCGCGGCCGCGGGAGGGGACTTCGACTGGGTCGTGTTCACCAGCCCCAACGGCGTCCGGTACTGGTTCGCCCGGGCCCGCGAGCTGGGCTTCGACGCCCGGGGGCTGCAGGCGCAGGTCGCCGCGGTGGGGCCGGGGACGGCCGGCGCGCTCGAGGCCCGGGGGGTGGTGGCGAACCTCGTTCCCCGGCGGTTCACGACCGAGGCCCTGGCCAGGGCCTTCCCCCGGGGCGACGGCCGCGTCCTGCTCGCGCGGACGAACATCGCGCCGCCGGGCCTGGCCGAGGCGCTCGCCGCCAAGGGCTGGGCGATCAAGCAGGTCATCACGTACCGGACCCTGCCGGTGCGCTCGTTGCCCTCCGAGGCCGGCACGCTGCTGAAGGCCGGGCGGATCGACGCGCTCGCGTTCACCTCGGCGTCGACCGTCGAGGGGTTCGTGCGCATGGCCGGTAGAATCCGTGGCGCGGGCAGCGCCCGGGTCGTGTGCATCGGGCCGGCGACGGCCGAGGCCGCGAAGCGGGCGGGCCTGAAGGTGGACGCGGTGGCCAGGCCGCACACGATCGACGGGCTGGTGGCCGCCCTGCAGCGAACCCTTCGCTGAGCGACGAGGAGATCGGATGCCCTTCCCCGAACAGCGACCACGCCGCCTCCGGCGCACCGGCGCGCTGCGCGCCCTGGTGCGCGAGACGGACCTGGCGCCCCGTCACCTGGTGGCGCCGTTGTTCGTGAAGGAGGGGATCGACGAGCCGGCCCCGATCGCGTCGATGCCCGGGCAGTCGCAGCACACGCTCGAGTCGCTGCGCAAGGAGGCCCGCGAGATCGCCGGCCGGGGGGTCCTCGGGTTCGTGCTGTTCGGTGTGCCGGCCCGCAAGGACGCCGAGGGATCCGAGGCGTGGAACGACGAGGGCATCGCCCAGCGCGGCCTCCGCGCGCTCCGCGAGGAGCTCGGCTCCGACGCCGTCCTGATCTCGGACCTGTGCCTGGACGAGTACACCGACCACGGGCACTGCGGGGTGCTCACCTCCGAGGGCGAGGTCGACAACGACCGCACCCTGGAGCTCTACCGCCGCATCGCGGTGTCGCAGGCGGCGGCGGGCGCCGACCTCGTCGCGCCGAGCGGGATGATGGACGGCCAGGTCGGCGCGATCCGCGGGGCCCTGGACCAGGACGACCACGCCGGCACCGGGATCCTGGCCTACGCCGCGAAGTACGCCTCGGCCTTCTACGGGCCGTTCCGCGACGCGGCCGAGTGCGCGCCCAGCTTCGGCGACCGCGCCGGCTACCAGATGGACCCCGCCAACGCCGACGAGGCGATGCGGGAGATCCGCGCCGACCTCGACCAGGGCGCCGACGCCGTGATGGTGAAGCCCGCTCTCGCGTACCTCGACGTGATACGCCGGGCGAAGGACGCGTTCGGCGGCCCCATCGCCGCGTACAACGTCAGCGGCGAGTACGCGATGGTCAAGGCCGCCGCGGAGCGGGGCTGGCTGGACGAGCGGACCGCGACCCTCGAGGTCCTCACCGCCATCCGTCGCGCCGGCGCCGACCTGATCCTCACCTACCACGCCCGCGAAGCCGCCGACTGGCTTCGGTGAGGGACTGGCCCAAGGTCGAGCTTTCCGCCGGGCCCCCGCCATACGTGGACCGCGTTGAAGACGACGAGCCGTTCATCACCGAGCCCAAACAGGTGGTCGCGTTCGGGCTCGTGGATGGGTTCACCTGGAGCCTGGTTTCGTTCCGGATCGAGCCCCGGCTGCGCCGGGGTCACCCTCTTCTCGGAGGCCGGACTCTGGAGCTCTTCCTGGGTGACGCAGAGAAGTCTTGGCCTCTGGGCGGCGGTGGGTTCCCAGGATCGATACCGGCGGGTCACGCGATCAGCCTCTCGGCTCAGTTTGACGGCCGAGCGCCAACCGTGAGCGCCCATACCGGCGTGGCTTCAGACGACGTTCGGTCCATACGGGCGATCCTCGAGGATGGGGACGAGCGTGAGGTCGGCCTCTTCGACACACGCACAGACTGGCCACGCGCGTTCGTTGCGTTCCCGCCCTCGAAGGTACCTGGATGGATCGTGGCCTTCGACGATCGCGGCCAGGAATTGGACCGGTGGCCGCTGTACCGGCCAGGTGGTCGCATACGCTGAGATCTGACGGATCGTCAGATCCGTGGTTCCTAGGTCCATGCGGCCGCTCGAAACGTCGTCTGCTCGATGTCTCGAAGCTGGTCTCGGAATCGCTGAAGCCCGAACGGTTCGACGAGATCCTCGAGCTTCACCCCGTGGGAAGCGCCGATGACCTCGATGCCGATCGGCACGTCGTTCAGGTCGAGATCGATGGTGCGGTCCTCATCCACGATCACCGTCCGACCCACGTTGCCGGCGCGCAGCGCGACGTAGAGGGCGTCCGCCTCAGGGTCGTAGGTGAAGGTCATCGAGTCTCCTCCCCGGGTGCGACGACGGTGATGACGAAGTCCGGCACACCCCGGTACTGGGTGATTCTGAGTCTGCGCCTTCGCCATGTTCGGGCCCCATCGGTTGACGCGATCCGGGGTCCGAGCCTCGGTTTCCTTCTCGACGCGAGCGAGCGCCTCGGCGACCTCGGCCTCCGTGATCCGTCGTTCTGCCATCCGCCGGCGAGCGTGCGTCGAGAAGATGAGCTCCACGGGCGCACGATAGGTTGAGGCGATGACTCGCTCCGATGACCTGTTCGAACGCGCCTCCCGGGTGATCCCGGGCGGGGTGAACTCGCCGGTGCGGGCGTTCGGGGCGGTGGGGGGTGTGCCCCGGTTCGCCTCGCACGGGGAGGGCGCGTACCTGGTCACGACCGACGGCGAGCGGCTGGTCGACTACGTGCAGTCGTGGGGCGCGCTGCTGTTCGGCCACGCCCGTCCCGAGATCGTCCGGGCCGCGGTTCGTGCGGTCGAGCGGGGGTCGTCGTACGGCCTCCCCACCGAGGCCGAGGTGCTGCTGGCCGAGGCCGTCGCCCGGTTGGTGCCCTCGGTCGAGATGCTCCGGCTGGTCTCCTCGGGGACCGAGGCCACCATGTCCGCCATCCGTCTGGCGCGCGGGTTCACGGGCCGCTCGAAGCTCGTGAAGTTCGCGGGGTGCTACCACGGGCACTCCGACGGGCTGCTCGCCCAGGCCGGCTCCGGCGTCGCGACGTTCGGGCTCCCCGGCTCGGCGGGCGTGCCCGCCTCGGCCACGGCGGACACCATCGTCGTGCCGCTCAACGACCTCGATGCGCTGACGGCGGCGCTGAAAGCTGCCGACGGCGAGGGCGGGACCGCGGCGGTGATCATCGAGCCCGTCCCGGCCAACACCGGCGTGATCGAGCTCGCCCCCGGATACCTCGCCGAGGTCCGGCGGTCCTGCGACGAGCACGGCGCGCTCCTGATCTTCGACGAGGTCATCACCGGCTTCCGGCTCGGGCCCGGCGGCGCGCAGGAGCGCTTCGGCGTGACCCCGGACCTCACGACGCTCGGCAAGGTCCTCGGCGGCGGCTTCCCGCTGGCCGCGTTCGGCGGGCGGGCCGAGGTCATGGAGCGCCTGGCGCCGGCCGGCGACGTCTACCAGGCCGGGACATTGTCGGGGAACCCGGTCGCGGTGGCCGCGGGCCTGGC
>JBBDTT010000037.1:0-10775 GCA_040904285.1 Actinomycetota bacterium | reverse complement strand
TGGAGCAGCTTCATGATGTAGATGTAGCCGACGGTCACCGGCACGTCGAAGGGCTCGCCCGAGCGGCCGTCGAACAGCCGGGCCTTTCCATGCTCGTCGACCAGCTTCTGGCCGTCCGCGTTCGGCAGCGACGTGGCCAGGGCCTCGGAGATCTCGCCCTCT
Source organism: Actinomycetota bacterium (assembly GCA_040904285.1). Taxonomy (GTDB): domain Bacteria; phylum Actinomycetota; class UBA4738; order UBA4738; family JBBDTT01; genus JBBDTT01. Next base: position 10,613 of record JBBDTT010000037.1, on the reverse strand, counting down.
CGCGCGCCGTCGAAGACCGGCGTGGAGATGAACAGGGGACCCTGCTGGGCCTTCCCGTTGACCTTGTATCCGACCTTGGCGGCCCATCCGAGGTGCGTCTCGAGGACCTGACCCAGGTTCATCCGCGAGGGCACGCCGAGAGGGTTCAGGACGATGTCCACGGGGGTGCCGTCCTCGAGGAACGGCATGTCCTCCTCGGGCAGAACCTTCGCGATGACGCCCTTGTTCCCATGGCGGCCGGCCAGCTTGTCGCCGTCGGAGATCTTCCGCTTCTGGGCGACGTAGACGCGGACCAGCTGGTTCACGCCGGGGGGCAGCTCGTCGCCGGCCTCGCGGGAGAACACCCGGACGCCGATGACCTTGCCCGACTCGCCGTGGGGCACCTTCAGCGAGGTGTCGCGAACCTCGCGGGCCTTCTCACCGAAGATCGCCCGGAGCAGCCGCTCCTCGGGGGTCAGCTCGGTCTCGCCCTTGGGGGTCACCTTGCCGACCAGGTAGTCGCCGGGGCTGACCTCGGCGCCGATGCGGACGATCCCTCGCTCGTCGAGGTCCTTCAGGATCTCCTCGGACACGTTGGGGATGTCCCGGGTGATCTCCTCGGCGCCCAGCTTGGTGTCACGGGCGTCGACCTCGTGCTCCTCGATGTGGATCGAGGTGAGCTCGTCGTCCTTGGACAGCCGCTCGGAGATCACGATCGCGTCCTCGTAGTTGTGGCCCTCCCACGGCATGAACGCGACCAGCAGGTTCTTGCCGAGCGCGATCTCGCCCTGGTCGGTCGAGGGCCCGTCGGCGATGACCTGGCCCTTGACCACCCGGTCGCCCACGCGGACCACGGGCTTCTGGTTGATGCAGGTCCCCTGGTTCGACCGTATGAACTTGTGCAGCTTGTAGGGCTTGAGGGTGCCGGTCCGCTCCCGGACGAGGATCTCCTCGGCCGAGACGTCCTCGACGGTGCCGGGGTTCTCGACGATCACCACGTCTCCGGCGTCCACCGCGGCCCGGCCCTCGACGCCGGTGCCGATCAGCGGCGCTTCCGAGCGCAGCAGGGGCACGGCCTGCCGCTGCATGTTCGCGCCCATCAGGGCCCGGTTCGCGTCGTCGTGCTCGAGGAACGGGATCAGCGCGGCCGCAACCGACACGATCTGCTTGGGCGAGACGTCCATGTAGTCGATGTCGTTGGGCTCGACGTAGTCGATCTCGCCGCCCTTGCGGCGGACGAGCACGTGGTCCTCCTGAAAGCCGCCGCGCCCGTCGAGGGCGGCGTTGGCCTGGGCGATGACGTGCTTGTCCTCCTCGTAGGCCGGCAGGTAGTCGATCTGATCGGTGACCTTGCCGTTCACGACCTTGCGGTACGGGGTCTCGATGAACCCGTAGTCGTTGATCCGCCCGTAGCAGGAGAGCGAGCCGATGAGGCCGATGTTCGGCCCCTCCGGGGTCTCGATCGGGCACATCCGGCCGTAGTGGCTGGGGTGGACGTCGCGGACCTCGAACCCCGCGCGCTCGCGGGACAGCCCCCCCGGGCCGAGGGCCGACAGGCGGCGCTTGTGGGTCAGGCCGCACAGCGGGTTCGTCTGGTCCATGAACTGGGACAGCTGTGAGGTCCCGAAGAACTCCTTGATCGCCGCCACGACGGGGCGGATGTTGATCAGGGTCTGCGGGGTGATCGCCTCGACGTCCTGGGTGGTCATGCGCTCGCGCACCACGCGCTCCATCCGGGACAGGCCGATGCGCACCTGGTTCTGGATGAGCTCGCCGACCGAGCGCAGACGGCGGTTGCCGAAGTGGTCGATGTCGTCGGTCTCGTAGCCATCCTCACCCGCGTGGAGCTTCACCAGGTAGTAGACGGCCTTGAGGATGTCCTCGTAGGTGAGGATCGTCCGGTCCGTCTTCTCGCCCTCCTGGGGCAGGGCCTTCGCGAACATCCGGCCCATGTGCGCCGCCTTCACGCGGAGCTCCTTCTGGACCTGCTCGATCTCGCGGGAGGGGGACTCCGCGTCGGGGTCCACCTCGGCGGTCAGCTCGGTCAGGCGCTGCTCGAGCTCGGCGCGCTCCCGCTTGAGCCCGTCGAACTTGCGGCGGAGCTGCTTCTTGAGCGCCTCAGGCGACTCGCCCAGCTTCTTGTCGACCTTGTAGCGGCCGACCCGGGCCTGGTCGTAGCGCTTGGGGTTGAAGAACAGGTTCTCCAGGAGGGTCCGCGCCGACTCGGCCGTGGGCGGCTCGCCCGGACGGAGCTTGCGATATATGTCCTCGAGGGCCTCCTCGGGGGTCTGGACGTGGTCCTTCTCGAGGGTCGCCCGGATGGACTCGGCGTTGTCGAACAGCTCGAGGATCTCGTCGGCGTTCCAGCCGAGGGCCTTCAGCAGCACGGTCACGTTCTGGCGCCGCTTGCGGTCGATCCGCACGCCCACCTGGTCGCGCTTGTCCACCTCGAACTCGAGCCACGCGCCACGGGAGGGGATGACCTTGGCGGCGTAGACGTCCTTGTCGGACGTCTTGTCCAGGGACTTGTCGAAGTACACGCCCGGCGAGCGGACGAGCTGGCTGACCACGACGCGCTCCGTGCCGTTGATGATGAACGTGCCGTTGTCGGTCATCATGGGGAAGTCACCCATGAAGACCTCCTGCTCCTTGATCTCGCCGGTCTCCTTGTTGATGAAGGCCGCCTCGACGAACAGCGGAGCGGAGTAGGTGATGTCCTTGTCCTTACACTCCTCGACGGAGTGGCTGATGGGCTTGAACTGGTGCTTGCCGAAGACCAACTGATAGGTCTCGGTGAAGTCCTCGATCGGGCTGATCTCCTTGAAGGTCTCGGCGAGCCCCTCGCTCAGAAGCCAGTCGAAGGAGTGCCGCTGGATCCCCACGAGATCCGGTAGCGGGAGCACCTCCTGAAGCTTCGAAAACGAGACACGCTCGCGAAGAGCCACGGAATCAGACAAAAATGACCCCCCCTAGCGGATGACGCGCGTGGAAGTACGGCACGCGGGAGACGGCACGGCAAACGGACAGTCTAGGACTCTGAACACCAGAAAGCAACCCCGTATTCCGTGCTCGTTGCGAGCACGGCCGGGGGCCGCTTTCGGGCGCTAATGGCGACTACTTGACCTCGACGGAGGCGCCGGCCTCCTCGAGCTTGGCCTTCGCGGCGTCGGCCTGCTCCTTGGGCACGCGCTCGAGCACGGCGTTCGGAGCGCCGTCCACGAGGTCCTTGGCCTCCTTGAGGCCGAGGCTGGTGAGCGCGCGGACCTCCTTGATGACCTGGATCTTCTTGTCGCCGGCGCCGGTGAGCACGACGTCGAACTCCGTCTGCTCCTCAGCCTCCTCGGCCGCGGCGCCGCCCCCGCCCGGTCCGGGCATGACCCCCATCGCCATCGGCGCGGCGGCCTGGACGTCGAACGTCTCCTCGAACTTCTTCACGAACTCCGAGAGCTCGATCAGGGTCATCCCCTTGAACTCTTCCAGCAGGTCGTCGGTGGACAGCTTGGCCATCGGTTACCCCTCCTCTTCCTGGTTCTCGTCCGACTGGTCGTCGGAAGTCTCCTCGGCGGGCGGCGCCTCCCCGGGCGCCTCCGCCGGCTCCTCCTCGGCCGGCCCGCCGGCCTCAACGGCCGGAGCCTCGGGCTCGGGCTCCGCCTCGGTCGTCTCGGCGGCCGGGGTCTCCGGCTGAGCCGGGGCCTCCTCCTCCGCGGGGGCCTCCTCGTCGGGGGCCTCCGCGGCGGGCGGTGGGACCTTCTCCTTGTACGCGTCCAGAAGCGCCAGGAACCTGGACTGCACCGCGACGAACGCGTAGGCGGCCCGGCTCATCGACGCCTTGGCCATCCCGGCCATCTTCGCGAGGAGCACCTCGCGGCTCTCCAGCGTCGCGAGCGCCCGGGCCTGCTCGGCGGAAAGGACCCTGCCCTCCATGACCCCACCCTTGAGCTCCAGGGACGGGATCCGCTTGGCCGCGTCGGCCAGGCGCTTGGCGGCGACGACGACGTCGCCCTGGACGAAGGTGATCGCGGTCGGGCCCTCGAGGATGACCTGGAGCTCGGCCAGGCCGGCGTCGGCGGCGGCGAGCTTGGTGAGCGTGTTCTTGACGACGGTGAACGTGGCCTCGGCCTCCCGGAGGGCGGCCCGAAGCTCGGTCACGTCCTTGACGGTGATCCCCCGGTAGTCCGAGATCAGCGAGGCCGCGGAGCCCTCGAGCCGCTCCTTGATCTCACGGACCTTCTCGACCTTGGTTGGGGTCGGCATCTGCAAGTCTCCTGACGAACGAAAACGCCCCCGCAGACGAGCGTGCGGAGGCGTCGAGCCCCATCACCTCGGCTGGTGCCCCCGAAGGGGATTACGCCTCGCGGCCCCAGCTGTCTGCGGCCCGATCAGGATACGAGCCCGACCGGCCGACCGACAACCGGCTCAGAACGCGGGGGGAAGGTCCACGCGCGCGATCACCTCCACGACCAGCGCGGGCTGGGCGTTGCCGTCGAGGTCCTCCCCCGGCGCCACCAGGACGTCCTCGGCGAACACACCTTCCGGGTGGTGCGTGCAGAGCCGGATCCTGACGAGCACCCCATCAGGGGTCTCCTGGCCGTGGGTGTCCGACACCGCCATCCAGCGGTCGCAGATCCCCTCGTACAGGGACAACCCCTGCTCCCCCGACTCGTACTGGGCCGCCGCTTCCGGGCCGAGATACCGTTCGGCGTCCCCCGCCTCGCGGGCGTCGAGGAAGGCGCAGGCCAGCTCGCCGGCCGCCGACCCGTCCAATCGGCCGTGCCGCCAGCCCTCCGAGGGGCGCTCGGCGTACAGGATCGACCCGTCCCCGTCGAGCTGGAGGACCTCCGTGTGAGGGCACCACGGCGTGTCGCCGATCTCCCCGTCGGTGATCCGCACCACGGCCTCCGATCCCGATACGGCGCTGAGCACCAGGTCGCCCATCCACTCGTACTCGGGGTACAGGTGGAGCCCGTCCCCCGTCTCGTAGGACGCCGCGCCGGTTGGGGCCAGGTACGGTTCGGCACCCCGCCCCGCCGCCCGGGCCAGCAGGAAGTCGTGGAGCCGCCAGACCGGGTGTCGGAGGTCTGCCGGGGGCCGCCGCTCGACGTCGATGACCATGAACTCGGCGATCTCGAGCTCCGCCCCCCCCGCCGGCCGCAGGGTCAGGGTCTCCCCGAAGGTCCGGGTGTCCTCCCCGCCGATCGCCAGGGGGCCCGAGTACCGCTCCGTGACCTCCACCTGGGCCTCCCACCGCTCGCCCGCCTCCTCGAGGCGCAGGGTCTCCCAGGTATCCCATTCGAGCTCCGGAGCGGGCGAGTACAGGAACACCCCGTTTGGGTGCCGGGACAGATACTTGGTCTCCGCATCCTCGTTCACCATCGCCTCGGCACGGTGGTCGGGGGCGCTCGCGGACATCCGCGCGTCCATGAACTCCCGGACGGCGGCCCGTACCGCGTCCTCCTCGGACACCGGCGAGGGAGCCGGTGGCGTGGGGGTCTGGGCCGGCCGGTGCTCCCGGTCGCGGTCGATGCCGGCGACCAGGGCCCACCCGCCCCCGACAGCCGAGACGACGATCGCGCAGGCGAGGCCCACCGTAAGAGCGATGCGGCGCCGGGCCCGACGGAGCATCGACTCGGGCACGGTCGGCTCCAGCTCGACGCGGTCGGCGTGACGCCTGATCGACTCTCGCAGGCGGTCCTCGAGCTCAGGCATCGGTCACCTCCACCCGCAGGGTCTGAAGGCCGCGATGGACCAGCGAGCGAACGGTCGCAGGCCGGCAACCGAGGACGTCGGCGATCCGGTCGTCCGGAAGGTCCTCGTAGAAGCGCAGCGCGATCGCCGCGCGCTGACGCACGGGCAGTCGCTGCAGTGCGGTCCACATCTCGTCCCGGGTCTCCGGATCCGCAGGCGGGTCGCCGGGCCGCGCCAGGGATCCCTCTCGTTCGAGATAGGCGCGCTCTACGCGGCGGCGACGGAAGTGCGAGTACACGAGGTTCACCACCGTGCGTCGCAGGTAGGCGTCGAAGGCGGCCGGGTCCCGCAGGTGGGCGAAGCGCCCGGCGAGGCGGGCGAACGCTTCCTGGACGAGGTCCTCCGCGAGCGTGCGATCCCCGGTGAGCACGTAGGCCAGGCGCACGGCCTCGGGGGCGTGGCGCAGGTACAGCTCTGCCAGCCGGCCCGCTGGGGCCCGGTCGACACCGGCATCGGTCACCTCGGCGCTGATCATGGACGCTCGGATATGAGGACGCACGACGCCGGCCCGGTGTTGCGCCAGAGCGAACTCGCAGGGCTCGGTTCATGCCCCCGTGCGGACGCCCCCCGGGCGTGAGCGCCGGCCGAGGAACAGGTGGAAGAACCAGCGGAGGTACCGGGGGAGCCACTGGGCCAGCCGGAAGCGACTCTCCCCCGCGACGCGGTCGCGCCACGTCGCCGGCAGCTCGACCACCCGGCGCCCCGCGAGGTGCGCCTTGACCGTCAGCTCGAGGGCCAGCTCGAAGCCGCCCGTGCTCTCGATCGTCACCGTGTCCAGGAGCCGCCGGGAGTACAGCTTGAAGTTGTTGGTCGGGTCGCGGGTGGGCAGGCCACCGACCCAGTACATGGTCAGCCCCGCCAGACGGCTGAGGGCCCCCTTCAGCCACGGCCCGCCGATCTGGCGCCCGCCGGGCATGTACCGGCTGGGGGCCACCACGTCGGCCCCACGCCGCGCGAGCTCGACCATCCGGTCGACGAGCTCCACCTCGTCCGAGCCGTCGGCCATGGAGATCACGACGAACGGCGCCCGGCTAACGGCGATCCCGGCGCGCATCGCGTTCAGCACCCCGCGCCCCAGGTCGTTGCGGTGGAGCCGGACGCTGGGCATCTCCCCCTGGAGGCCGCGGACCACGGGCACCGTCGTGTCCTCGTCGAAGTCGTGGACGACCAGGACCTCGTGCGTCGTGCGGACCGAGGCCCCGATCCGGCGGAGCGCCGGGCCGATGTTGTCGGGTTCGTTGTAGACGGGGACGACGATGGCCAGCTCGGGGCCGTCGCCGCTCACGCGGGGCGGGTTCCCAGGTACAGCGTCTGGCCTCCGAGGAGCCACCACGCGGGACGGAACGCGAGGTACGCCCGGACAAGGCCGGGACTGGCCGGGAGGCGGCCCTTCGTGGTGTACGGGAGGAACCGCCGGATGACCCGGGCCGTCTCCCAGCCGGCGAGCTCGGCCGCCTCGACCAGGCTGTGCTCGGTCAACGCCACGCGATGGTCGATGAAGTCCCAGTACGCCGCGCCGACCAGTGCGATGTTGGGCTGGAGCACCAGCAGCGAGCCGCCCGGCTTCGCGATGCGCCGGGCCGCCTCGAGCTGGGCCACGACCGCGTCCGGCGACGGGAGGTGCTCCAGGTAGTTGCTCATGAAGACGGTGTCGAAATGGTCCTCCGGAACCGACTCGTGGACGAGGAGGCCGTCCACCTGCTCGAACCGCACGTCGGCGGGCATGTCCGCCGACGTGTCCCGGATATCGGTGGCCCACTTCTCCGCCGCGCGGATGTTACGGATGAAGTACCCGCGGTCGGCCCCGATGTCGATGACCGCGCCCGACTCGGGCACGAACCGCTGGAGGTAGCGGGCGATGGGGACCCAGATCCGCTCCTTCGCGGCGGACTCCCGCTCGCCGAACCGGCGCGCGTACACGCCGTCGGGCGCGTTCACCCCAGGCCCCCGGAGTCCATCTCCGCCCGCACCCAGGGGATGACCTCGTCGAGCATCTCCTCGAGGGTCGTCGTCGCCTCGAACCCGAGGACCTCACGGGCCTTGCCCACGTCGGGGACCCGCCGCTGGACGTCGTACTCGAGGGGAGGGTCGCTCACGTACGCGAACGGGCGGTCCCCGTTCACCTTCCGCCAGATCAGCTCGGCCAGCTCGAGGACGGTCGTGCTCCGCTCCGAGGACAGGTTGAAGTCGTCGTTGAGGGCCTTCGGCGACTCCATCGCCGTCCTGATCCCGCGCGCGAGATCCCCCCCGTAGGTGTAGTGGCGGACCTGCGATCCGTCGCCGAGGATGTGCAGCGGGTCCTGGCCTCGGAGGGTCTTGACCACCAGGTCGGGGACGACGTGCGACAGCGCCAGCTTCACGTTCCCGCTGGTCACCTCGACGTCGCCCAGGGCCCGCTTCTCGCCGATCCCCACGCAGTTGAAGGGCCGGACGACGGTGTAGGGCAGCCCGTACTGCTCGTGCGCTCCCTTGGCGAAGTACTCGGTGGCGAGCTTCTGGAACCCGTACGTCGAGCCGGGCGGCGGGCTGGTGAGCTGGGCCCCCTCCGGCGTCGGGTAGACGTCCGCGCTCTCGTACACCATCGAGCTGGAGACCACGACGACCCGTTCCAGGCCCCCCCGGCGCCACGCGTCGATCGCCGCGTCGAACGTGGCGGCGATGATCCGCTCGTTCTCGGCCAGCAGGTCGTACGCGTACTGGTGGAAGTAGCTGATCCCGCCGATCATGGCCGCGGCGGCGACGACCTGGTCGCAGTCCGCCGCGAGGTCTCGCAGCAGCGCCGCGTCCTTCGCGTCGCCCTCGACGAACCGGTACGCCGGGTGGTCGTCGTAGCTCTTGGTCACGGGCCCGTACTTGCTGAGGTTGTCGACCCCGGTCACGGCGTGGCCGGCGTCCAGGAGGTCCTGCACCAGGTAGCCGCAGATGAAGCCGGAGGCCCCCGTAACCAGGACCTTCACACGCGGATCCCGGCCGGTGTGACGCCCCAGACGTCCACGAGCTCGCGCTCGCCGAGGTCCAGGCCGCGGTACGCCTGGTGCGGCGCGCCGACGACGATGATCTCCGCCCCGAGGGCCTCCTCCAGCGACACGAACGAGTCGTCGGCGACGAACGGATCGGAGCACAGGACCCGGGCCCCGGCCCAGCGCAGCTGCTTGCGGAGCTTGTAGCTCAGCGACGACCTGGGGTCGTCGGACTCGGCCTTGAAGGCCATCCCGAGGATCCCCACGACTCGGCCCCGAAGATCGCCGAATCGGCGACGCATCGCCTCGACCAGATACCCCGGCAGCCCCTCGTTGACGAGCATCGCCGAATGGCCCATCGGGAACCCGTCACCGGAGAACGCCGCCAGCTGCATCGTGTCCTTCAGCAGACAGGGACCCGCGGCGAAGCCCGGGCCCGGCAGGTCGATCGCCCGCGGATAGTCGAGCCGGATCGCGTCCAGCACCCGGTTGTAATCCACCTGCGCGTCCTCGGCGATCATGAAGAACTGGTTCGCCACCGCGAACTTCAGGTAGCGCCAGGTGTTCGTGAACAGCTTCGCCAGCTCGGCCTCCTTGGAGGACGTGCGCACGGTCTGGATCCCGAGGCGGCCGAACAGCTCCGCCGCACGGTCTCCCGCCCGCTGCTCGTCGGCCCCGACGATCTGGGGCAGCGACCCGAGCTCCTCGAGCGCCCGTCCCTCCGCGATCCTCTCGGGACATACCGCCACGTCGACCCGCCGTCCCTGCTCCGCAAGCGCGTCGGCCACGTACCGGGTCGTCCCCGGGAACACCGTGCTCCGCAGGACGACGAGCGCTCCGTCGGCCACGTTCGGCGTGAGCTGGCCGACCACGCGCTCGAACACCGTGGTCGAAGGGTGCATGAACTCGTCGATGGGCGTGCCGATCACGACGACCACCGCCTCGGATCGCCCGAGGATCTCCGGGTCCGAGCTCAGCTCCAGGCGGCCGGAGTCGAGCACCCTGCGCAGCAGGTCGTCGGCCCCCGCCTCACGGAATGGCATCTCCCCGGCGCCGATGCGCTTCAGCGCGGACTCGTCGATGTCCAGGATGCCGACGCGCAAGCCGGCGTTCGCGAACGCGAGGCTGAGGGGGAGCCCGACATGACCGGCGCCGCCGACGAGCGTCACCTCTCGAGGATCCTGCGCGATCGGCATCCGGGTCTCCTGCCGAGGCTCAGACCAGCGTCTCGGCGAGTCCCCTGGCGCGGGCCGGGTCGATGTGCACCGCAGGGCCCATCGTGGTCGACACCGTCACGCTCTTCAGGTAGCGGCCCTTGGCCGACGCGGGCTTCGCCCGAAGGACCTCCTCGATCACCGTCTGGTAGTTCTCGATCAGCTTGGGCTCGTCGAACGAGTGCTTGCCGATGATCAGGTGGAGGTTCCCCTGACGGTCCGTCCGGTACTCGAGCTTGCCGCCCTTGATGTCCTGGACGGCCTTCGAGATGTCGTTCGTGACCGTCCCCGCCTTGGGGTTGGGCATCAGCCCCCGAGGACCCAGGACCCGGCCCGCCTTGCCGACCTCGGACATCATGTCGGGCGTGGCGATCGCGGCGTCGAAGTCGATCTCACCCTTGAGGATTCGCTCGACCAGGTCCTGCGCGCCCACCACGTCGGCGCCGGCCTCGGTCGCCTCGCGAGCCTTGTCGCCCTGCGCGAACACGGCCACGCGCACGCTCTTGCCGGAGCCGTGCGGCAGAGCCACCGTGCCCCGGACCATCTGGTCCGCCTTGCGCGGGTCCACCCCGAGGCGGATGGCCACGTCCACGGACTCGTCGAACTTCGCGTCGGGGAACTGCTTGATGATCCCGATGGCCTCCTGGGGGGTGTACATGCGGTCCGCGGCCAAGAGCGCCGCCCCGGCCTCGTAGCGCTAGCCGCGCGTCACCCT
>JBBDTT010000036.1:0-11091 GCA_040904285.1 Actinomycetota bacterium | reverse complement strand
GTCTCGCCCGACGCGGGCGAGACCGTGGCCGGCCCGTTCACCATGCGCTTTCACCGCGTCACGCACTCGATCCCGGACGGCGTGGCGGTGGCGATCGACACGCCCGCGGGCACGATCCTGCACTCGGGCGACTTCAAGCTCGACCAGACGCCCCTCGACGGGCGGGTGACCGACCTGGCCGGCATCTCGGAGGAGGGACGCCGCGGTGTCCACCTGTTCCTGTCGGACTCGACGAACGCCGAGGACTCCGGCTCGGTTCCCAGCGAGCGCGAGGTCGGCCCGGTGCTGGAGGACATCTTCCGCAAGGCCCGAGGCCGGATCGTGACGGCCTGCTTCTCGAGCCACGTGCACCGGGTCCAGCAGATCTGCGACGCGGCCAGGGCGGTGGGGCGCAAGGTCGCGTTCCTGGGCCGGTCGATGAACCAGAACATGGCCGTGGCCGGTGAGCTCGGGTACCTGGCGCTGCCCGAGGCCGACGTCGTGCCGCTCGAGGCGATCAAGGGCATGGCGCCCGACAGCGTGGTCGTCGTCTCCACCGGCTCCCAGGGCGAGCCCATGTCGGCGCTGTCGTTGATGGCCGCGCACGAGAACAAGTGGGTGAAGCTCCAGCCCGGCGACACGGTCGTCCTGTCGTCCTCGAAGATCCCCGGCAACGAGACCTCGATCAACCGCACGATCGACGGCCTGTACCGGACCGGCGCGGACGTCTTCCACGTCCCGCACGCGGCGGTGCACGTGAGCGGGCACGGCGCGGGCGAGGAGCTCCAGACGATGCTGAACCTGGTCCGCCCCCGGTGGTTCATCCCCGTGCACGGCGAGGTCCGCCACCTGCTCCATCACGCCCGCCTGGCCGAGGAGGTCGGCGTCCCCCGCGAGCACATCCTGATCTGTGAGGACGGCGACGTGGTCGACGTCAAGGCCGACCGGGTGTGGATCTCGGGCCAGGTCGAGGCCGGGGTCACCTACGTGGACGGGCTCGGCATCGGCGACGTCGGCGAGGCCGTCCTGCGGGACCGGCGCAAGCTCGCCGGCGACGGCTTCGCGATCGTGGTCGTCACCGTGGACCGCCACACGGGTGCCATCCTGGGCGGCCCCGAGATCATCCAGCGCGGGTTCGTCTACGACGAGGAGGGCGGCGAGATCCTGGAGGAGGGCCGCCATCGCGTCGAGCTCCGGCTGAAGGAGACGGCCGCCGAAGGCGTGAGCGACCCCGGCGTTCTGAAGGACCACATCCGCAAGACGCTCGCCAAGCATTTCTTCGAGACGACGAAGCGCAAGCCCGTGATCGTCCCCGTGATCATGGAGGTCTGACCGATGGCGACCCGCACCAAGTCCAGACCGAAGTCCCGCTCCCGGCGGCGCCCCGCACGGCGGGCCCCGTCCCGACGCCAGGCCACCAGGCGGACCGGCGCGGCCGGCGCCCGGCGAGCGCGCGACGCCGGCCGCCGCGTGGCCGGCCACGTCGCTCCCCAGGTCGCCGACGCGATCGGCATCGGCCTCATCGTCCTGGCGCTCGTGTCGATGCTCTCGATCTGGCTCGAGGCGGCCGGCGCGGTCGGCCGCTTCCTGACGGTCCTGGTCCGCGGCCTGTGGGGGATCGCGGGCTACGCGTTCCCCGTCGTGACCCTGTACTGGGGGGTCCTGCTGATCCGCGGCGCGGCGCCCGAGGAGCGGGGCCGCCGGTTCACCGGGCTGTGGATCACCGGCGCGGGTGCCCTGGGGTTCGTCTCGCTCCTGGCGGGGAACCCGAGTCCGGCCAGTGGGTACGCGGGGTTCGGCGACGGCGGCGGCCTGCTGGGGGCGCTCACGGCCTGGCCCCTGTCCCGGCTCCTGTCCACGTACGGCGCGGCGATCGTGACGGTGGGATTGTTCGTCCTGGGGCTGCTCGTGTTCACCGGGACACCGCTCGCTGCGGCCGGCCGCCGGATGAAGTCGTTCCTGTTCGTCCAGGACGAGGAGGAAGCCGGCGAGGAGGACGACGAGCCGAAGTCGAAGCGCCGGCCCGCCCGCCGGGCCGAGGAGCCCCCCGAGATCGTGCCCGCCATGCCCGAGCCGCCCCCGATCCTGGCCGGCGAGCCCAAGCAGATGCAGATGTCCGTCCCCAAGGGCGGCGGCTACAAGCTGCCCCCGCCCGAGCTCATGCGCCACGCCCCCGAGTCGGCCGGCGGCGGCCGCGACGAGCAGGACGTGATGAAGGCCCTCGAGTCCACGTTCACGAACTTCGGCGTGCAGGCCCGGGTCACGGCGGCGCACCGCGGGCCCACCGTTACGCTTTACGAGGTCGAGGTCCAGGCCGGGACGAAGGTCAACAAGGTCCTGTCGCTCTCCGACGACATCGCGTACGCGCTGGCCACGCCGGACGTGCGGATCATCGCCCCGATCCCCGGCAAGTCCGCGATCGGCGTCGAGGTCCCGAACAAGGTCCGCGACTTCGTGATGCTCGGCGACGTCCTGACCTCGAAGGCCGCCGCCGAGACCAGGCACCCGCTCGCGGTGTCATTGGGCAAGGACGTCCACGGCCGGGCCGTCATGGTGAATCTCTCCGAGATGCCCCACGTGCTCGTGGCCGGCTCCACCGGCGCCGGCAAGTCGAGCCTGATCAACGCGTTCGTCACGAGCGTGCTGATGCGGGCCACGCCCGACGACGTGAAGCTCGTGCTGGTCGACCCGAAGCGGGTCGAGCTCAGCCACTTCGCCGACCTGCCCCACCTGATCTCGCCGGTGATCGTGCACCCGAAGCGCGCCGCCGAGGCCCTCAACTGGGTCGTCCGCGAGATGGAGATGCGCTACGAGTCGCTGGCGACGGTGGGCATGCGCGACATCGCCAGCTACAACACTGCCCTGGCGGGCGGGACGCTCCGCATCCCGCCGGGGATGGAGAACCAGTTCGAGAAGCTGCCGTTCATCCTGGTGGTCATCGACGAGCTGTCCGACCTGATGATGGTCGCGCCGCGAGACGTCGAGGACGCGATCTGCCGCATCGCCCAGATGGCCCGGGCGGTGGGCATCCACCTGGTGGTTGCGACGCAGCGCCCGAGCGTCGACGTGGTCACGGGCCTGATCAAGGCGAACATCCCGAGCCGGATCTCGTTCATGACGGCGTCACAGGCGGACAGCCGAGTGATCCTCGACGTGGGCGGGGCCGAGAAGCTGGTCGGGCGGGGCGACATGCTGTTCCTGCCGGCCAATGCGAGCAAGCCCCACCGCATCCAGGGCGCCTGGGTGACGGAGGCCGAGATCGAGAGCATCACCGACTGGTGCCGCAAGCAGGCGAAGCCGGTCTTCATCAACGCCGTCGAGGGCCTGGGCAAGCCGCCAACCGAAGAGGACGAAGCGACCGGCGCCGGCGACGACGAGGACCTGCTGAGCCAAGCCGCGGACCTGGTCATCCGCTCGCAGTTGGGTTCGACCAGCATGCTCCAGCGCAAGCTGAAGGTCGGCTTCGCCAGGGCGGGGCGGCTCATGGACCTGCTGGAAGAGCGCGGAATCGTCGGGCCGAGCATCGGGTCAAAGGCAAGGGACGTCCTGATGACCTACGAAGAGTGGATGGAAAACAAGGGAGCCCCCGCCGACCCCGCCGCCTAGAACGATGGGCACTGTCATCTGTGTTCGCTACCCTGGCACCCGTCGTCCTCTGTCGGCCGGCCGGAGTTAGGCACGATGCACATCAAGCAAATTCGGGCGAAGCGGTTCAAGGGGTTCGACGATCTGACGATTGCAATTCCAGGTCGTCCCAGGCTGGTGGTCATGGCAGGGCCCAACGGCCTTGGAAAGTCATCGGTCATCGACGCAGTTCGTATTTGGTACGGCGCCAACGCTGGAGGGATGGACCTTTCAGCAGGACTACCACATCAAGGCCGGCGATGTGGCGTCAGGATCATCAGACCAGGTAAGTCTTGAGTTCGAAGGAGAAATCGTCGGCCTCGACCCGCGAAAGTTGATCTATGTCAGATCAGCGTATCGGCACGAGCCGGACTTTCATTCGTCGTCGATTCAGCGGAGCAAGGATCTCTTCGCCGCGACGCAGTCGCCGCGAATGATCGATCCAGAGTCGAAGGTGTCGGACAACTATCAGCGGCTTGCTGCAGCCGCATTCGATGACCTCTTCAGTGGCGATCACGACGAGGAGCTAGTCCAAGTCGTCCGCGATCGCCATATCGGACGAATACGTGAGGCGATGCTGTTCCTCTTTCCCGACCTAGAGCTGCAAGGACCTGGCGATCCAATTGGCGGAGGGACGTTCTACTTTCGGAAGAACGGGCAGCCTCAGTTTCACTACAAGAATCTCTCTGGCGGTGAAAAGGCGGCCTTTGATCTCGTCTTGGACCTAGTTGTCAAGACGGCCGCCTACGACGACACCGTTTTCTTCATCGATGAGCCGGAAATCCACCTCAACACGCGTGTCCAGGGCACTCTCTTGGAGTTACTACTCAAGCTGACTCCACCTGAAGGACAACTGTGGATCGCAACCCACTCGATCGGCATGATGCGCAGAGCACAGGCGCTATTCACCGCCGATCCATCATCTGTCGTCTTTCTCGACTTCGAGAACCATGACTTTGATCAGCCCGTCACAATCACTCCTGCCAAACCCGATCGAGACTTCTGGGCTCGGGTACTTCACGTCGCGCTCGATGATTTGGCCGAGCTCGTCGCGCCCGATCGTGTGGTGCTATGCGAAGGACGTCCGGCGGGCGAAGGGAACGCCGCGAAGGCGGAGTTCGACGCACAATGCTATGCAAGGATCTTTGCTGAGGAGTACCCAGATACCGCGTTTCTCTCGATAGGCAATGAATCTGATGTGTCGAAGGACCGCTTTCAGTTGGGGCGCGCGATTGAGTTCTTGGTGCCAGGGACCAAGCTAGTGAGGGTTGTAGATCGTGACCTCAAGACCGACGAAGAAATCGCCGCCCTGGAGAGGACTGGAACCCGCGTATTGAGGCGCAGGCACCTTGAGTCGTATCTACTGGACGAGGAAATTGTGGTCGCTCTTTGTCAAGCCGAGGCGAAGGGCGAACTCGCTGAACAGGCGAAGCAGTTGCTAAAGGAAGCTCGCAGTGAGAGTGTCGAGAAGGGTAAAGATCCGGACGACATCAAGTCGCTCGTCGCCGGCGCATTCTTTGTACAGGTTCGTCGTTTGCTGGGGCTTGTCCATCCGGGGAGCACGACGGGGGCATTTCTGCGCGACAGGATGGCTCCGCTCGTAACTCCTTCTACCCGTACTTACCGCGAACTCAAGCAGGACATCTTTGGGGTCGCGGATGAATCTCCCGAAGTCAGTATGGCCTAACGAATGCGAACCAATCCCCTTCGCATGTTGGGCCCACTTGAACGCCGGACGCTTGTGGTTGGGGAATTGGACCCCTAGTTGCGATGCTGAACCTGGTTCGCAGTGTCGCGTCCAGTCTCTTCCTGACTGCGCTTGGCTATTTGATTCTCGAGCGACCCACGGGCGATCGCCTGGCGACTGCGCTGTTCTCTTTGGGTACATTCGGAGCCTTGGCCGCCGCGTCCTTCGTAGTGGATCGCCCCAGGACAGAGCGGGCCGCCGTTGAGGGGTGGCGCAGCAAGGTGACCGAGATCACGCCCAGCGAAAGGTACCCCCTCTGGGCATTGCTTTTCCGCCTGTATGGGCCTTCTGGCGAGGTCGCAGATGGGCAGGTCGGTGCTGAGATAGAGCATCGGTCAGGCACGATTCGCACCAAGCCGGGTTTCCCCTGGTTCGACGATCACAATCTGCAGCCCGATGAGTTGTCGCACTACGTGGCGTTCTTCCCCGAATCCTTCGAAGGGGGCCGTAGGGAGGATGGGGAGTACGTCCTGCGTTGGTTCGAAACTCACGGGTTGAGTCGACGGCTGTTGGCAGATCCGCATCGCTTCGCGATTCATGGTGGACGTGTTCACCGCGCCAAGCCTGAGTAAGGCAGCCGCATATCGAGGTTCGTCCCTGGTCGGGACAGGCTTAAGTTGCGATGCGGTCCCGAGATTCGGCGATCACGTGCAGTGCTTCCTCGCGGTCGCCGAAGCCGGCGCTGGTCACCACTTTGTCCTCCAGTGCGCCGTAGGCGCCGAAGAAATGTTCGACCTCGGCGAGCAGGTTCTCGCGGAGGTCGGTCAAGTCCTCGATCTGCGACCACGCGGGGTCGCTCAGAGGGACGCACAGGATCTTCTCGTCGGAACCCTTCTCGTCCTCCATCCGGAACAAGCCGACTGGCCGGGCCACGATCCGGCAGCCGGGGAAGGTCGGCTCGCCGACGAAGACCAGCGCGTCGAGGGGGTCTCCGTCTCCGCCGAGGGTCCCCTCGATGAACCCGTAGTCGGCCGGATACACCATCGAGGTGAACAGCATCCGGTCCAGCCGGATCGCGCCGAGTTCCTCGTCGTACTCGTACTTGTTGCGCGATCCGCGGGGAATCTCGACGACCACCAGGACGGTGTCGTCGTCCACCGGGCTCAGTCGTCCAGGTGGCCCCAGCCGCCGATGAAGTTGGCGGTGGGGGTGGCGCCCATGAGCTGCTCGGTCCGGCGGCACACGACCTCGAGGATCCGCAGCGCGATCTCGGGATGGGCCTCGAGGAGCTCCCAGAACGGCTCGCGCTCGATGGTCAGGCACCGCGCCGGCTCGGTCACCCGCACCGTTGCCGTGTACTTCCCGCCGCCCAGCAGCGCGATCTCGCCGACGAAGTCGCCCGCGTGAACTTCCGCGATCGGGGCCCCGTTGCGCAGGACGACCGCCGCGCCGTCCAGCACCAGGTGGAACCGGTGGCCGACCACGCCCTCCTGGGTGAGCTCGGAGCCCTCGGGGTGCTCGGTCTCCTCCGCCATGTCGAGGAGCGCCGCCCGCCCCTCGTCGGAAACGGCAGAGAACACCGTGACCTTCTTCAGAACCGCCGGGTCGAGGTTCGCCATCGCCCGCGCATCCTAGTGGACCCCAACCGGGGCAGGGGTCTGGACGGGGCCTTGACACGCGGGTCTAGAATTACATCATTGTTATTTAGAAAGGAGAATCATGAAGGGTCGACCCGAAGAGCACTGGGCGAGCCGATGCATGGAAGCGGCTCTCGACGGTGCTCGAGTCGAGGTGCACGACGACGGCAGCCAGCCCGGCATGTACGACCTTGAGATTCGCGCCTCCGGAAGGGTGACCGGTGCGGCCGAGGTGACGTTCGCGGCCGACCCGGCTGCTGTGGAACTGTGGAGGCTGGTCAATCCAGGCCCACGGCTACAGATCCCCGAGATCGCTGGCGGGTGGCTCATCTCCCTCCGCCCAGAGGCCCGTGGACGACAAGTCCTGCAGGCCATCCCCAGCTTTCTCGCTCAGCTTGAGGGCGACGGCATCCGCTCTGTTTCGCGCACTCAGCGTGGCGCGGGTTCCCTAGAGAGAACTGTTCGGGATCTGGGCATCCGCCGGATGTCACAGAACGACACGAACTACCCAGGCAGCGTCTACTTCACAATCGAGCGAGGTCACGAGATGAGGGGGGGCTTCGTGAGCGACACCGGAGACCCTCTGAGCCGCTGGCTGGAGGGTTGGATCCGGCGGCCCGAGCAGAAGGACAACCTGGAGAAGCTGGGCCGATCGGGCGCCCCGGAGAGGCACCTCTTCGTCATTCAGCCCGGCTTCACGTCTGCGCCCTTCGTGGCCGCGGACATCTTGATGCGCTCGCCCGCACCCCTTCCGACAAAGGCTCCCGACCTCCCTCCCGAGGTCACCCATCTCTGGACCATGAGCACCTGGGACTCTGGTGAAGGGCTTCGTTGGTCGGCAGCGACTGGCTGGGAGCGCTTCGCGAAGGCCACCTAGCCCGGACCGATTTCGATCCGGGTCGAGCTGGCAAAGGAGTCCCCGCCGCGGCCCGGCCCGTGTGCCTCGCACGCCGACCTCTCGTCGGTCAGGAGCTGACGTAGGCCGCGAGGTGTTCGCCGGTGAGCGGCAACGCAACACGGGCCTAGCGCGGGGCCGCGACTACAATCGGCCAACGTGAACGCGACCGGCACCGGCATCGGCCGGGTCCTCAAGCGAGCCCGCGAGCTCCGGGGCAAGAGCCTCGAGGAGGCCAGCCGCGAGACGCGCATCCGCGCCGAGTACCTCCAGGCGCTCGAGCGCGAGGCCTTCGACCGGCTGCTGGGCGACGTCTACGTCCGTGGATTCCTCCGCTCCTACGCCAGCTACCTGGGCCTCGACGCCGACCGCATCATGGCCCAATACAGCCGGACCAATGGCCGGCGGCCGGCCGTGCCGACCCCGGCCAGGACGCCCACGCCCGCCTCCGCGTCGGACGGCCTCGGCCTCCCGCTGATCCATCGGCGAGCCCACTGGGGACGCTGGGCGACGCTCGCGGTCGTCGCCCTGGTGGCCGTCGGGGTCGTCGCCATCGCCTCGCGTCCGGACGACGCGCCGCCGGTCGACCTGCCCGCGGCGGTCTCGGTGGAGCCGTCGACCCCTCCCGTGGTCGTCAACCTGGTCACGGTGACCGCGGTCGACGCTCGCGTGGTCGTGGACGGCGAGCTCGAGTTCGAGGGGCGCCTGGCCCGCGGGGAGGCCCGTTCGTTCCAGGGCGCCGAACGGGTCGAGCTCTTCCTGGCGAGCGGCGAGTCGGTCCAGCTCACCGTGAACGGCTTCAGGGTGGGCCGCCCGGGGGTTGCCGGACAGGCCTACGAGGAGGCCTTCTCGCCCGAGGACTACCGGGGGTCCCCGTCGAGCGGCGGGTGAGCCCGTTCGGGCTCGGCTGGCCGAACCTCATCTCGATCTTCCGGGTCACGCTCGTCCCGCTCCTCGTCTGGCTCGTCGCCGAGGGGAGCCGGGCGGCGTCGTTCGCGGCGGCCGCGGTGTTCGTGGTCGGCGCCGTCACCGACGGCCTGGACGGCTACATCGCGCGGCGATACGACTCCGTGACCCGGACCGGCCAGTGGCTCGACCCCCTGTCGGACAAGCTGTTCGTGTCCTCTCCGGTCGTGGCGCTCACGGTCCTCGACCGGTTCCCACTGTGGGCCGCGGTCGTCATCGTCGTGCGCGAGATCGCGGTGTCGTTGCTCCGGGCCGTTCTGGGGACCCGCGGACGCGCCATGCCCGCCTCGGTCCTGGGCAAGGTCAAGACCGGCGCCCAGCTGCTCGCCATCCTCGTCTACCTGCTGCCCGACGCGGTGGACGCGATCCGCCCGGCCGGCGAGGTGGTGCTGGTGGCGGCGGTCGTCCTGACCGTGTGGTCGGGGATCGACTACGCGATGAAGGCGATGCGAACCCCCCGGACGGTGGCGTCGTGACCACGGCCGAGGTCCTCTCGATCGGGACCGAGCTCCTGCTCGGCCAGATCGCGAACACGAACGCGCGGTGGATGTCCGAGCGGCTCGCCGAGATCGGGGTGGACGTCCTGCACCACCAGACGGTGGGGGACAACGAGGAGCGGATCGCGGAGGCCTTCCGGCTGGCGGTCTCGCGGGCCGACGTGGTGCTGGCGACGGGCGGGCTCGGGCCCACCCAGGACGACGTGACGCGCGAGGGGCTGGCCGCGGCCCTCGAGGTCGAGCTCGAGCCGACACCCGCCATCGAGGACTGGCTTCGCGAGCGCTTCGCGGGCCTCGGCCGGGAGATGCCGGAGTCGAACCTGCGGCAGGCCCTGGTCCCGGCGGGCGGCCGGTACATCGTTCCCGAACGGGGAACCGCGCCGGGGTTGATCTGCCAGCACGAGGGGACCCGCGTGTACGCGGTCCCGGGGGTGCCGGCGGAGATGAAGGAGATGCTCACGGGGGGGATCCTGCCGGAGCTCGCGGAGCTGGCCGGCCCCGCCACGATCGTCTCCCGCGTGCTGAAGGTGACGGGCATGGCCGAGTCCCACCTGGCCGAGGCCCTGGACGACCTGTTCCAGGGTTCGACGAACCCCACCGTCGCGTACCTCGCGTCGAGCGGCGAGGTCAAGGTGCGGCTGACCGCCAAGGCCGCGTCCCGCGCCGAGGCCGATGCCCTGATCGAGCCCCTCGCCGAGGAGGTCGCCCGCCGCCTGGGCGACCGGGTGTACTCGACCGACGACGAGATCCTGGAGCACGTGGTCGGGCGCCTGCTCAAGTCGCACGAGCTCCGGCTGGCCTGCGCCGAGTCGCTCACCGGAGGCTCGCTGGGCGCGCGGCTCACCTCCGCCCCGGGTTCGTCGGCGTTCTTCGTCGGCTCCGCGGTGGTCTATACGGAGGACGCGAAGCGCGAGGTCCTCGGCGTCTCCCGGGAGACCCTCGAGGGACCGGGCGTGGTGAGCGAGGCGTGCGCGATCGAGATGGCCCGGGGCGCGCAGCGACTGTTCGCCGCGGACATCGCCGTCGGTCTCACCGGGGTGGCCGGGCCAGACCCACACGGGGATGAGGCCCCCGGCCGGGTGTGGGTAGCGATCGTCGCGGGCGGCATCGAGCACGCCGCCACCTTCCGGGCTCCGGGCGACCGCGACCAGGTCCGCCGGTGGGCCGAGCAGGCAGCCCTCGACATGGTCCGCCGCCACCTCCTGGGGATGCGCCAGCTCCGAGGCCGCCCCGAGGGTCCGTTCGACGCCTCCCAGGGCTGAGCCCGCCGGCGTGGCCCCCGATCAGGAGGACGAGAAGCCGCTCCGGCTGTTCGTGGCGGTGGACGTGCCGGAGGCCACCCTCGACGTGGTGGATGAGCTCGCGGCGGCGTGGCGCGAGCGTCTGGCGGGAGCGGGCCGGTGGGTTCCGCGAGAGAACCAGCACGTGACGACGGCGTTCCTCGGGCGGACCTGGCCGCGCCTGGTGGGGTGGGTGCAGGACCGGGTCGCCGCCGCCGTCGCGGGCGTCCGTCCGTTCGAGACGGGGCTCGCCGCGCTCGGGGTCGTCCCGAGCCGCACCTCGGCCCGCGTGCTGTGGGTCGGCCTCGACGAACGGGGCGGCGGATGGGACGCGCTGGCGGCCGGACTGCGCGACGCGCTCGCGCCCGAGTTCCCGCCGGATCGGCGTCCCTACACCCCGCATCTGACGCTGGCCCGGTTCGAGCCCCGAGTCTCCTTCGCCGATCACCGGCAGGCGCTCGGTGAGCCCGTCGAGGCGCCCCGGTTCCGCGTGGGCCACGTGACGCTGTACCGGAGCCACCTGATG
>JBBDTT010000035.1:0-11143 GCA_040904285.1 Actinomycetota bacterium | reverse complement strand
CGCGTCGATCGGGCCGATCCGGGCGGTGGGGGGGGTGCGGGCGGCCCTCTCGGCCGGGCGGGCGACCGTGGTCGGGATCAGCCCGATCGTGGGCGGCGCGCCGATCCGGGGCATGGCCGACAAGCTGATGCCGGCGGCGGGCCTGCGGGTCACGGCGGTGGGCGCGGCCCGTGCCTACGAGGGGATCCTCGGAGCGTGGGTCCTCGACGAGGTCGACCGCGCCCTGGCCTCCGAGGCGGAGGGCCTGGGCCTGAAGGTGGCCGTGACCGACACGATCATGGCGAGCGACGAGGTGGCCGAGGCGATCGCCCGGACCGCGCTGAACCTGGTCGCGTGAGCGTCGAGCTCGTTCCCGTCGCCGGCATCCCCGAGGTCCGCGAGGGGGACGACCTCGCGGAGCTCATCGCGGCCGCGCGCCCGGGCCTCCTGGACGGCGACGTGGTGGTGGTCACCCAGAAGATCGTCTCCAAGGCCGAGGGCCGGGTGGTTCCCGAGGGCGAGGGACGCTGGGCGTGGGTGGCACGCGAATCGGTGCGCACGGTCGCGCGCCGGGGCGAGCTGGTGATCGCGGAAACCCGGCACGGATTCGTCTGCGCGAACGCCGGCGTGGACGCCTCGAACGTCGCGGAGGGGCTGCTCACGCTGCTGCCGGAGGACCCCGACGCGTCGGCCGAACGGGTCCGCAAGGGCCTCGAGGCGCGGACCGGCGCCCGGGTGGCGGTCGTCGTCACCGACACCTTCGGACGGCCGTGGCGGGCCGGGGTGGTGAACGTCGCGATCGGAGTGGCCGGCATGCCGGCCGCCGTCGACCTCCGGGGGACCGTGGACGCCACGGGCCGGGTCCTCGAGGCGACCGTCGTCGCCCTGGCCGACGAGGTGGCGGCCGCCGCGGGGCTCGTGATGGGCAAGGCCGACGGGTTGCCCGTGGCCATCGTCCGCGGGCTGGCGTGGTCGGCGCCCGAGGGGACGGGCCGCGACCTGCTGCGCCCCCCCGATGAGGACCTGTTCCGCGAGTCCCCCCTCCAGTCGATCCACGCCCGCCGCTCGATCCGCGCGTTCGGACCCGGCGCGGTTCCGCGCGAGGCCGTCGAGGAGGCCGTGCGGGCCGCGTGCACCGCCCCCGCCCCCCACCACACCCGGCCGTGGCTGTTCGTCTCGCTGGAGTCCCCCGGCGCCCGCCGCCGCCTGCTGGACCTGATGGCGACGGCGTGGGCCGACGACCTGCGCGGCGACGGGACCGCCCCGGCGACGATCGACCGGCGACTGGCTCGCTCGGAGTCGCTGCTGGGCGAGGCGCCCCTCCTGGTCATCCCGGCGATCCGCCTCGACGGGTCCCACCGGTATCGCGACCAGGAGCGGGCCGAGGCCGAGCGGGAGATGTTCCTGCTCTCGGGCGGCGCCGCCGTGCAGACCTTCATGCTCGCGCTGCACGCGCAGGGGCTCGCGTCGTGCTGGGTGTCCTCGACGCTGTTCTGCAAGGCCGAGGCCCGCGGGGCCCTCGGGCTGGACCCCGGCTGGACCCCCCTCGGCGCGATCGCGGTCGGGCCTCCCCCGGCGGAGCGGCCGCCCGGCCGGCCGCCGCTCCGCGCGGAGGATCACCTGCGAACGCTGTAGCGCTACAGCACCCCGTGCAGGAAGTACCAGACGAACGCGGCGCTCACCAGGTACATCAGCCAGTGCACGTCCTTCCACCGGCCGGAGAGCGCGTTGATCACCGTGTAGGAGACGAACCCGGCGGCCACGCCGTTCGTGATGCTGAACGTGAGCGGCATCATGAGCATGGTCAGCAGGGCCGGGATGCCGATCCGGGCCCCAGGCGATGTCCCGGACCAGGGTCATCATGAAGTAGCCGACGATCACCAGGACCGGCGCCGTGGCCTCGGGCGGGATCATCCCCGCGAGCGGCGACAGGAACAGCGAGAGCAGGAACAGCACCCCCACCACCACGGCGGTGAGGCCGGTCCGTCCGCCCTCGGCGATGCCGGCCGCGCTCTCGATGTACGTCGTGTTCGACGAGGAGGACGCCGCGCCGCCGGCCGCCGCGCCGATCGAGTCGACCAGCAGCACCCGGTTCATCCCCGGCAGCTTGCCGTCGTCGTCCAGGAGCCCCGCCTCGCCGCCCAGGCCCACCACCGTGCCCATGGTGTCGAAGAAGTCCGACAGCATCACCGACAGGATCGCGGCCGCCGCGGTGGCGAAGCCCAGGACCTCGAACACGTTGAAGCTCACGTTGCCGACCAGCGAGAAGTCCGGTCCCACGAACAGGTCGCTCGGGAACAACCCCACGCCGGGGATCGCGTACAGGGCCTCGTCGGCGAAGGCGTAGTTGACGAACAGCGCCACCGCCGTTGTGCCGAGGATGCCGATCAGCAGCGCCCCGCGCACCTTCGCCGCGACCAGCACACCCGTCAGCCCCAGGCCGATCGCGAAGATCAGGACCGGCAGCGTCGTGAGGTCGGGGTTGAGGCCGACCGTCGTGGCCTCGTCCGCGACGACGACGCCGCCGTTTCGGAGCCCGATGAAGGCGATGAACAGCCCGATGCCGATCCCGATGGCCCGCTTCAGGTCGAGGGGGATCGCGTTGAGGATGGACTCCCGCAACCCCGTCAGGACGAGCGCCGTGATCAGCAGCCCCTCGATGAGGATGACCCCCATCGCCTCGGGCCAGGTCAGCCCGTTGCCGCCGACCAGGGTGAACGCCACGAACGCGTTCAGGCCGAGACCGGCCGCCAGCGCGAACGGGTAGTTCGCGTACAGCCCCATGAACAGGCACAACAGCCCCGCCACGAGCGCGGTGACGGTGAGGACCTGCGGGAACGCGAGGGTGACCCCCTCCCGGTCCGGCAGGGCCCCGAGGATCTGCGGGTTGACGAACAGGATGTAGGCCATCGTCAGCCACGTCGCGAACCCGGCCACGATCTCTGTGCGCACGGTCGAGCCGCGTTCCGAGATGTGGAAGTACCGGTCGAGACCGGAGGTGGCCGGACGGGTGTCCGTCGCCATGCGAGCTCCTTTCCCACGGAGGAACCCCAGCGGGGAAGGCGGAGCAAGCATAGAGAGCCGGGGCGGCGCACTCAAGGAGCAGGCCGGTAGCATGCCGGTCGCCACGGAATCTCGAGGAGGAAGCGCATGACCGAAGAGAGCAAGCCCGAGGACGTCAAGCCGGTCGAGGTCGTGGTTCAGAGGGCCAGCCGGCTGTCGCGCGAGTTCCTCGCGACCGTGATCTCGTTGGTGAGCACCGCGTTCGGCGTGGTGGTCGCGCTGGCCTGGAACACGGCGATCCAGGAATGGTTCAAGCGGATCTTCGGCGACGCCGGCCAGGTCGCGGCCCTGTTCGTCTACGCCCTGGTCGTCACGTTCATCGGGGTGATGGTGATCGTCTACCTGGGACGCCTGGCCTCCCGGATCGGAGCCGAGCCGGTAGAGTTCAAGTTTCCCTCAACCCCGAAAAGCTGACGCATGGCCAAGAAGCGCAAGCCGAAGAAGCGCCCGTACACACCGCCCGCGGCGCCGAAGGGCCAGGCGGCCGTGGAGACGGCCCCCGCCGCCCCCGCCCGGCGGATGCACAAGGAGGAGGCCCGCAAGGCGCGCGAGCGCGCCCTGAAGGCGTACCGGCGCCGCAACCGAGCCCGCCGCGTGATCACCCTCGTCGTCGTGGTCACCGTGATCTACGGCGTCTTCTTCCTGCTCACCCGCGTGGGAACTCCCGAGCTCCCCGACGCGGCGCTCGCCTCGGCGAAGGGTGCGGGCTGCTCGGGGCTGGTGCCGCAGCCCGACCGAGGGGGTGGGCACCCCGCTCCTCCCTACGTCTACGAGGACAAGCCGGCCACGTCCGGCCCGCATGCGAACGCGGCATACGAAGCGGGCGTGTACGGCGATCCCATCCCCGAGGAGCGCGCCGTCCACAGCCTGGAACACGCCTATGTGATCGCGTACTACCGGGCGGACGGTCCCCGGGCGCTGAGCGACGAGGCCCTGACGGCCATGGAGAGTCTCGGTGAGACCGAGGACGGCGAGGCCGAGGAGAAGGTGATCGTGGCCCCCTACCCGGACCTTCCCGCCGGGACCACACTCGCGTTCGCCGCGTGGAACTACCTCCTGACGTGCCCGGCGACGGTCGAGGCGGGTGACGTGACGGCGGTGGGTCAGGCGTTCATCGACGGGTTGCGGGGCTCGAGCCACGCGCCCGAGCCGAACGTCGAATAGCGCCGGCCCCGCGGGATCAATCGAGCGTCTCGCCCGGCCCGACCCGGTCGCCCTCGGACACCGTTCCGGGGGCGACGCGGGCACCCTCGCCGAGGACGGCTCCGGCCAGCGACGCGCCCCGCCCGACCTCCGAGCCCGGCCCGAGGATCGAACCGGTCACGCGCGCCTCCTCCCCCACCCGCGCCCCGCGCTGGACGATCGAGTCCTCGACGACCGCGCCGGCGGCGACCACGGCGCCCGGCCCGAGCACCACCCGCCTCCCGAGGTGAGCCCGAACGTCCACCTCGGCCCCCTCGGCGACGAAGGGGGCCACGACGTCGAAACCGCGGACGCGCCCCTCCAGGACGTCCGCATGGGCCTGGAGATAGCGCTCGGGTGTGCCGAGGTCGAGCCAGTACGCGTCCGAGACGAACGAGGACACCATCTGCCCCGAGGCGATCAGGGCGGGGAAGACCTCGCGCTCGATGCTCACCGAGCGCCCCGCCGGCACCCCGGCGAGGGCCTCGGGCTCCAGGACGTAGGTCCCGGCGTTGACCTGTCCGGGGACCGCTTCCTCGGGCTTCTCCCGGAACTCCACGACGCGGGTCCCCTCGGTCACCACGAGCCCGTAGGGGCGGGCGTCCTCCACGGGCGTCAGGGTGATCGTCGCGACCGCCCCGGTGTCGCGGTGGCGTCCGGCGAGGGCTCTCAGGTCGAGGTCCGTGAGGATGTCGCCGTTCAGGACGAACACCGGCCCGTCCAGGTGGGGTAGCGCGTTCGCGATGGCGCCCGCGGTCCCCAGCGGCTCGTCCTCGGTGATCCACGTGATCGCGGGCGCGGTGCCCCGGCGCGCGTCGAGGAACGGCGCGAACCTCGATTCGAGGTAGGGCGAGGACAGGACGGCCTCCTCGACACCATTGGCGGACAGGTGGTCGAGGACCACATGGAGGAACGGGCGATCCAGGAAATCCACGAGCGGCTTGGGGACGGTCTCGGTGAGCGGCCGCAACCGCGTCCCCTCCCCGCCGACCAGGACGACGGCCTTCACGGAGCCGCGGGCCTCGCGGCCGGAATCACGGGCGCCCGAGCCGGCGGGCCGCGAGCCACGCCCGGACCCAGAAGGCGACGCGCGCGGCCGGCCGGAGGGCCGCCAGGGGCCCCGGCGAGCGGAACTTCACGAAGTACCGGTACGCGCTGCGGCCGTGCTCGTAGAACATCCGCCGGGAGCGCCCGGTCGAGACGCCGCCCACGTGGACGACCTCGACCTCGGGCGAGAACACGACCTTCCAGCCGGCCCGGACCAGGCGCGTGCACAGGTCGAGGTCCTCGACGTACATGAAGTAGCCCGCGTCGAGCCCCCGGACCTCGTCCAGGGCGCGGCGGCGCACCAGCATCGCCGAGCCGCTCACCCAGTCGACGCGACGCTCCGTCGTTCGATCCCAGTCGGCCATCGTGTACGCGCGGGTGAAGCGGTTGTCGCGGGAGAACAGGCCGGCGAACGCGTGGCCGAGCCCGACCACGAGACCGGGCGCCCGGCGGGCCGACGGATACACGGACCCGTCCGGATCGCGGACGAGCACCCCGATCGCGCCGGCCCGGGGATGCTCCTCCCCCACCTTGACCAGCCCGGCCATCGTCCCGGCGAGCATCTCGGCGTCCGGGTTCAGCAGGAACACGTACGGGGTGGCGGTGGCCTGGATCCCTTGGTTGGCGGCGGCCGCGAACCCCCGGTTGACAGGGTTGCGGATGAGCCGGACCACCGGCAGCGCCGCCTCGAGGTGGTCCGCGCTGCCGTCACGCGACGCGTTGTCGACGACCAGGACGTCGACGTCCTCGCCGCCGGCCGCGTCGTACACGGAGCGCACGCAGCGGATCAGGTGGTCGCCGGCGTTGTAGTTGACGACGACGACCGAGAGCCGGGGGGCGCCGGGCGGCTCGAGGGTCACGTGTGGGGCGTTCGCGAGACCAGGACGATCCCGACGGCGATGAACGCCACGCCGGCCCACCGGAGCCCCTGAACGGGCCGGTCCAGGACGAACTTGTCCGCGAGAAGGATGAGCACGTAGGTCAACGCCGCGAACGGGTAGGCGAACGACAGCGACGCCCGCGAGAGCACCACCAGCCAGAAGGCGGCCGACAGGCCGAACAGGCCGAGGCCGGCCCACACGAGGGGGACACGGGCGGCCCGCGCGATCGTCTCGACGGGGGTGGCCAGCTCGGGCCGGCCAATGCGGCCGACCTGGTCCATGCCCGACTTCAGCACCAGCTGGGCGGTGGCGGCCAGCGCAACCGAGAACAGGATCAGGGCGATCAGCACGGTCAACCTCCTTCGATGTGCGTCGGGCGGTTCGGTATGGTCCTCGGCCTCCTCGAACTCGAAGGCCATGGGATCGCTCATCGCGCCCCCCGTTCGGACCGGGGGGCGTTCGCGGCCAGGACCGCGCGCATCGCGCCGGCGAGACCCGCGTCGTCCTCGAACACCATGTCGGCCTCCATCGCCTGCTCGGGAAGACCTCCCACCCGCGAGACGATCGCGGGCGTGCCCAGGAGCTGCGCGCGAGCCAGCATCCCCGAGGACCACGCGCGGCGGTACGGCAGCACCACCGCGTCCGCGGCCGCGATCCACGCGTCGAGCTCCTCGTCGGTCACGAACGCCTCGAGCAGCTCGGCCCCGGGCACGCCGGCGCACAGCTCCCGAAGCCGGGAAGCGTACGCGACGTTGGGCGAGATCGGGTCGCGGACCGACCCGACCACGTACAGCCGCGCCCCCGGCACGGACCGGAACGCGGCGATGGCCCGGTCGAACCCCTTCCCAGGGTGGAGGAATCCCGGACACACGAACACCGTCGCGGCCGGGTCGATCCCCAGGCTCCGCCGGGCGGCGTCCCGGCCGGAGGGCGACACCCGGATGCCCTCGGCATGGGGGGCGAGTGCCCACCGGACACGGATGCCGTAGTCGCCCTGGAGCGACTCCACCTCCGCCCGGGTGTGGAACCACAGGCGGGGGGCGGCGCGGAACGCCCACCCCAGGATCCGGTAGTCGGGACGCCCCCGGACCGGCGGGTCGGCTTCGTGGACCAGGACCTCGGTCTGGCGACGGCGGCACAGGGCCAGGAAGGCCCACGCGGTGGCCACCTTCGACCACGGAGCTCGGGGACGGAAGTACAGGCTCGGCTGGAAGTGGACGATCACTCGGTCGAAGCGGGCGGCCAGGCGGGCGGCCCGCCGCAGCGAGGCCGGCCCCGGCGCCACCTCGAGGACCTCGACCTGGTGGCCCTCTCCGCGGAGCCGCTCCGCCTGGACCGCCGCGTACGCCGCGATCCCGTCGCGCCGTGCCGGCGACGGAGCGAGGAGCAGGATCCTCACAGGGGCTCGACCTGGACCTCGACGGGGATGAACACGGCGCCGGTGTTCTCCTCGCCCCGGGAGACGTCGAAGAAGAAGCGGTTCTCCAGCGAGTGGTAGACGGTGCTCACGTCGCGCGAGTGCGCCCCCAGCGTCACCGAGTAGCGGCCCTCGACGAACGGGATGCCCTTCAGGACGAACCTGACGCGCTGCTTGCCCTCGAACACCGGCCACCGCTGCTGGCGCCAGTCGGTGTTCGTTCCGAAGACGAACTGGTCGTTGGCGTCGGTGAGGCCGATCGAGATCACGGGGTTCTCGACGGGCGTGTTGGCCCGCAGGTCGACCTGTACGACGATGGTGTCGCCGGGGTGGAAGGCCGCGCCGGTCCGTCCCTGCTCGTCGTAGATCTCGGCGGAGACGATCTCCAGGTCGCGGGTCCCCTCCTCGCCGGCGTAGTAGGCGTGCTGCTGCAACAGGACGGTGCGCAGCTCGGAGATGACGGAGTCGACGTCGCCCGAGGCCCGGACCTCGCCGTGGTCGAGCATGATGGCCTCGTTGCAGATCCGCCGGACCAGGTCGACCGCGTGGGTGACGAAGACGATCGTGCGGCCCTCGGCCTGGAACTCCTTCACCCGCTCGATGCACTTGCGCTGGAATCCCTCGTCGCCGACGGCCAGGACCTCGTCCACCAGGAGGATCTGGGGATCGACGTGCACGGCGACCGCGAAGCCGAGGCGCACGAACATGCCGCTCGAGTAGTACTTGACCTGCTGGTCGATGAAGTCTTCGAGCTCCGCGAACGCCACGATCGCGTCGAAGTGCCGGTCGGTCTCCTTCCTGGTCAGGCCCAGGATCGAGGCGTTCAGGTACACGTTCTCCCGGCCGGTGAGCTCGGGGTGGAAGCCGGCGCCGAGCTCCAGCAGCGCGGCGATGCGGCCGCGCGTCGTCACGGTCCCCTCGGTCGGGCGGATGATCCCGCCGATCACCTTGAGGAGGGTGGTCTTGCCCGAGCCGTTCGCCCCGACCAGGCCGACGGTCCGACCGGGCTGGATGTCGTACGCGACGTCCTTCAGGGCCCAGAACTCACGAGCCTTCGACCGGCGAAGGCGCACGACGCGTTCCTTCAGGCTGGAGGCCCGCTCGGCGTAGAGGTTGAACCGCTTGCCGACCCCCTCGATCGCGATCGCGACCGGCGGCGCCACGGCTAGAGCTCCTCCGCGAAGTCGCCCGACCGGTTGAAGAAGAACCGCCAGGACAGGAACAGAAGCAGCAGCGACGCGGCGCCGACGATGCCGAGCCGGAGCGCGTAGTACGCCAGCCCGGGATCGGGAAGGATCGCCGAGCCCTCCGAGGCGAATCCTCCGCCCTCGGTCCCCACCGCGGAAGCACCGTAGAGCGCGCGCTGGAAGCCGAGGACGATGTCCGCCAGGGGGTTGATCAGGAAGAGGTCGAACGACCACCCGCTCTCGGCGAACTTCTTGGCGATCGTTCCGGCCGGATACACGATGGGCGTGAGCCAGAACCACGCCAGCAGCCCGAGCTCAACGAGGTGCTGGGTGTCGCGATACCGAACGTTGAACGCCGAGACCAGCAGCGCCAGCGCCGTGGTGAAGACGACGAGCACGGCGAACGCGAGCGGGAGCAGGACGAGACCCGACCCCAGCCCGTGCCCGATCACCAGCGTGAACGCGATCAGTACCAGGAGCTGGAAGGCGAAGTTCACCAGGGCGGCGCCGATCGAGGCGAGCGGGAGGATCTCGCGCGGGAACGCGACCTTCGAGACCAGGTTCGCGTTGCCGACGATCGACGTCGTGGCCTGCCCGACCGCGGTGGAGAACAGCGTCCACGCCACGATGCCCGACAGGAGGAACACGGGGAAGTCGGGGATGCCGGACTTCAGGAAGAACGTGAAGACGACGCCGAAGACGGCCAGGTACAGGAGCGGGTTGAGCATCGACCACACGACGCCGAGGGCGCTCGTCGCGTAGCGGACCTTGAGCTCCTTGCGAACGAGGTTGGTGAGGATCTCTCGGTGCTCGGCCAGCTCGCGCAGACGCCGGCGCACGCGGAGCTTCGGCGGCTCGCTGGTCCGAACCAGGACCTCGGTCGCCTCGGCCGTGTCAGCGCTCGGCACGAACCCGCTCCAGGAGGTCGGCCAGCGCCTCGTCGAGGGGCGGCATGGCCGGCACGCCGGCCTCCGTCGCGACCAGGCTCGCCAGGGAGGAGTCCACCGGCCGCGGCGCGGGCCGGTCGAGGTCGCCGGCCTTCTGCTCGGCCAGCTCGCCGGGGAGCTCCCCCAGCCGCTTCGCCCGGGTGAGGAGCTCGTGGAAGGACACGCGCTCCGGCCCGCCCAGATGGAACGTGCCGAACCGCCCCGAGCTCAGCACCGGCAGCAGCCGGTCGGCCAGGTGGTGGACGTAGGTCGGGGTCCCGTGGAGGTCGACGATGCCCGCGGCCTGGTCTCCCGCGGCCAGCTTGCGGATCGCGCCGGTCACGAAGTCGTTGCCCGCGCCGAACACCCAGGCGGTGCGCATGACGTACGACTCGGGCACCAGTGAGCGCACGGCCTCCTCCCCGGCGAGCTTGCTCCGCCCGTAGACCGACAGGGGGTTGGGGGCGTCGAACTCGTGATACGGGGCGCCCTTGGCCCCGTCGAAGACGTAGTCGGTCGACACCGCGAGGAGCCTCGCCCCGGCGGCCCGGGCCGCGAGCGCGACGTTGCGCGACCCGGCCGCGTTCGCGCGGAAGGCCGCGGCCTCGTCCGCCTCGCACGCGTCGACCGCGGTCATGGCCGCGGTGTGCAGGATCGCGTCCGGGGCCAGGGGGACCAGCGTCTGCATCACCGCGTCGAGGTCCTCGACGGCGAGGTCGTCGTGGGTGAAGGGGTGCAGGTCGTGATGCGCCGGCGCCCGCGCGGAGAACGCCCGGCCCAGGCCGCCGCCCGCGCCGGTGATCGCGATCCTCATCGGACCGGCTCGGGCTGCTGGAGCCGGTGGGGGTTCGCCCGGAACCAGTCGACGGTCGCGGCGAGCCCGTCCTCGAACGAGGTCCGCGGCTCCCAGCCGAGTCCGCGCAGGCGATCCCACACCAGGGAGTAGCGGAAGTCGTGGCCGGGACGGTCCTCGACGAAGGAGATGAGCGACTCGGGCGCGCCGATCAGCGCACAGATGCGCTTCGCCAGCTCCAGGTTCGGGAGCTCGTGGCCGCCGCCGATGTTGTAGGTCCCCCCCGGCTCCCCCCGGTCCATCGCGGCCAGGACGGCACGGGCGAAGTCGCCGACGAAGAGCCACTCCCGCCGGTTGGACCCGTCGCCGTACACGGGGAGCGGCTCGCCGGCGAGCGCCGCGGCGGTGTAGACGGGGATCGCCTTCTCGGGATGCTGCCGCGGGCCGTAGGCGTTCGAGCCCCGGACCGCGGTCACGGGAAGGCCGTAGGTCACGAAGTAGGAGCGGCACAGGAGCTCGGCTCCCGCCTTGGTCGCCGCGTAGGGACTGTTCGGCAGGAGCGGGTCGCCCTCGCGGAAGGAACCGTCGGCGATCGAGCCGTAGACCTCGTCGGTCGAGACCTGGAGCATCGTCGTGCCGTCTCGCCGGCACGCCTCGAGCAATACCTG
>JBBDTT010000034.1:0-11185 GCA_040904285.1 Actinomycetota bacterium | reverse complement strand
CTCGACGAGCCTGAGCCCCTCCTCGGTCCAGATCGCGCCCAACGACTCGGTGACGTGGTCGAACCAGAGCGAGAACGTGCACAACCTCTACGGCACGTCCGGGAACTGGCCCTCCGGCGAGCGGTACCTGTTCCCCGGCGGCTCGACGTCGATCCAGTTCTACATCGAGGGGACGTACTCGTACACGTGCGAGTACCA
Organism: Actinomycetota bacterium; assembly: GCA_040904285.1. Taxonomy (GTDB): domain Bacteria; phylum Actinomycetota; class UBA4738; order UBA4738; family JBBDTT01; genus JBBDTT01. The sequence continues at coordinate 10,987 of JBBDTT010000034.1, read as the reverse complement.
CCCCGACACCATGCGCGGCACGGTCACGGTGAGCCAGTCGGAGCCGAGCCCCGACCCGACCGAGTCGCCGTCGCCGGACCCCACCGAGTCGCCGACGCCGGACCCGACCGAGTCGCCCTCGCCCACGCCGAGCGCGAGCGGGTCGCCGAGCCCCTCCCCCACCGAGAGCGCCTCACCCAGCCCGACCCCGAGCCCCACTCCGACGGTCCTGCCGACGTTCGGCGGCGACGACCGGCCGGTGGGCGCGCCCCAGGAGCCGGCCCTGGCGGCGAGCTCGCAGACGCCCCCGCCCGACAGCCCCTTCAAGCCACCGCTGACGATCCTCGGCGCGGTGGTCGTGATCTTGCTGTTCGCGGGGAACCCGCTTCTGAAGCCCCGCCCGGAACCGGCGCGCGTTCCTTCGTCGCGGCCCCGGCCCTCAGGCCCCGGGCCCCGGCGCGTAACAGGGAATGGGAATTATCCCTTTGACGTAGGTACCTACATCAGGTATACTCCCGGTCATGAGCAAGGCGGACCGGAACAATCCGAGGATCGCTAGGGGCTCCGAGGCCACCTACACCTTCAGCCAGTTCGAGAAGGACTTCCCGGACGACGCCGCGTGCCTCGACTGGCTGGTGGGCTTCCTCTACCCAGACGGCATCTTCTGCCCGAAGTGCGGGCGCGTGACCAAGCACCACCGGGTGAAGTCGCGGCCGTCGTACTCCTGTCAGTTTTGCGGGCGCCACGAGCACCCGATGAAGGGGACGATCTTCGAGGACTCCGCCACGTCCTTGAAACTCTGGTTCCACGCGATCTACCTGATGAGCCAGACCCGATGCGGGATCAGCGCGAAGCAGGTGGAGCGCGAGATCGGCGTCACCTATAAAACGGCGTGGCGGATGTTCAACAAGATCCGGTCGATGCTCGAACAGGACGGCGATCCGTTCGACGGCACGGTCGAGGCTGACGAGGCGTACATGGGTGGTCGTGCCTATTGGAAGCACGACAGCCGCAAGTCGAAGGCAGGGCGGCCCCCTCGTGGCGGCTACGACAAGACGCCGGTCCTTGGAATTGCTCAGCGGGGCGAGCCGCTGATGCCGGGCCGCAAGCAGAGTCCGAAGTCGGGCAAGGTCAAGGCCGTGGTCGTGGACTCGGCCTCAAAGAAGTCCCTGCTGCCCCACATCCAGACGAAAGTGCTCCCGGCGTCGGTGGTCTACACGGACGAATGGCACTCGTACCACGCCCTCGGGGAGATGGGCTACAAGCACAAGCGAATCCACCACGCCGAGAAGGTCTACGTGCACGGGGACGTCCACACGCAGACCATCGAGGGATTCTGGTCGCTGGTGAAGCGAGGGATCACGGGGGTCTACCACGGCGTCAGCGCCAAGCACCTACAGATGTACCTGGACGAATACGCGTTCCGCTACAACAACCGCGACGACGAGCGAGGGATGTTCAGCGCGTTCCTGCGTCGGATCGCGAAGGCTGCTTCTCCTGGGCAGGCTCCGCTTCCTGAGGCGTCCGACGCCTAGCGGCCTTTCGAAGATCGCGCATGAAGTCCTCTCGCGTGAGGGCCTCCTGCTTCTGGCCCCGCTTCGGTTGTCGCTTGACCTTGCCCATCGTCACCCCCCGAGATCACCAAGAGCCTCGATCTCGATGATCCACACTATGCACCTGTTGCCGTCAACGATCCACGTAACGGCGACGTCGGTCCCCGCCACGAAGGCACAGACAGCATCCACGTTGCCTCCAGGCACGGGGAAACCCTCGACGCGCATGGGCGCATCCACGAGAGCGAGCACCCATGAGACGACGCCGTCGCGGAGGTTGCTGTCCTGCTCTTCCCGCAACCAGTCGAGCAGCAGTTGATCTCCCCATAGGCTGTAGCCGTCCTGCTCGCAGTCCCTAACCTTCACGGACCCGGTCGCTGAACTCCGGGCCGGTGAGGGCCCCGGGATAGTCGCGGTCCTCCCGGATATGTTCGCCCGCTGCCCTCAGTCGTTCCTGGATCACAGAGTCACCAGCGAGTCGGTCGGCATAGGTCCGCAGGCGGGGATCGTCGCCCTCGACCTGCCGCCTCAGCAGGTCCCAAGACGTCGTGAGTTTCGAGTACGCGGCTTCCTGAAGCTCCATCCCCTCGATGACGGGCCGCCCAATCTGCTCCAGCAAGTCACGGTCGGTTGGGATCGGCACTTGGACGTTCTTCACGTCGTCGGGCTCGATGTGATCGACGATGGCCCCGTAGATGTTGGCCTTCAACTGGTCCTGGCCGAGTTTGGAGGACAGGAACTGGTACACATACCCCCGAAGCGCGTCGTCCGCGACGACCACCCGGATCACATCCTCCGTCCCCACTGCACCCTCGTGATATTGGGTCGCGTAGACCACCCGGCCGACAGTCCCGCTCCGGGTTATCAGGATCATGCCGCGCCGGAGGTACATCTTCTCGATCATCTTCAGTTGGGGAGGCTTGGCCTTCGCAAGGTCCAAGTACTTGACGTTCTCCCCCCGTGTCTGGGTGACCGCGTTGCCCGTGAAGAAGCGGACGATGTTGGGGCCGGCCGTGACGCCCTTGTCCGCGTAGGGTCGCTTCAGACGGTGTCCGCCGAACACGTCCGCGATTTGCCCGAGTCGCTCGACCGTCCACCCCGGCTGCTCCCCGAGTTCCAGCACCCGCTGAAGCGACTCGGCGTAACGAGGGAGGTAGCGGACCGGGTTCAGGTTGAGGCTTGGGGTGATCTGTCGCCGCGAGCCCATGAAGTACCACTCGGACGGAGACGGCTCCCCTGACGTGAGCGCGTCCCACGCCCGGTAGATGTCGTCCGTGTCCTCATCGAGTACCGGCTCGCCGTCCTCAAGGATCGGATCACCCTTCGCGTCGGTCCGATATACCGGCTCCCCGACCCCGTTGTGGCCGATTCCCTGCGAGATCGCCATGAAGATCGGGTAGTCCTCGTCCTGGAGGTTGGCCTGCGGTCGCCTCTTCTCCAGCACCAGGAGCGCGGCCTTGGCGTCGGTGTGCGGCTTGAACGTGTCGTCGTGGCAGTTGATGACCGCCAGCACCCTGGCCTCTCGGAAGATCAGCGTCCGCAGGGGTAGGGCCTTGTCGTTGTCGAGAAGCCCGCGGGGGACGACGATGCCCACCCGTCCGCCGGGCGCGACCCACGTCAGGCACCTCTCCACGAACAGGTACTCGGGCGGGACGCCCTCCGTAAGAAAGTTGCGGGTCGGCTGGAGCAGCCCATCGGCGTTCAGTCGCCACACTCGTGTCACGTCGAACTGGCTGACGATCTCGGGCTCCCGCTCCGGGGTGACTCGGTGCTCGACCGTTGCGCCGAAGGGCGGATTGGTCAGGATCACGGTCGGAACTCCCGGCCCGGCCTTCTGGACGAACGATCTCGGCAATTTGGTCGGGGGCTCCAGGCTGTCCCCGCGGATGAGCCCTGAGTGCCCGTCGCTCGCGAGGATCATGTTGGTCCGGGCGACCTTCACAAGCTTCGGGGACTTGTCGATCCCGAACAGTCGGTTGTACACGCCCCGCTTCAGGGTCTCCTTGGCGGACTTCGCTCGGTGGCTGGCAGCGATCTTCCCCGCGATGTGTCGCATAGAGGCGATGAGGAAACCGCCGGACCCGACCGCCGGGTCCAGGATTGTGTCCTGCTCGCCTGGGTCGATGATCCGGACCAGGAGTTGAACGATCAGCCGGTGGGTGAAGTACTGGCCGCGATCACCTTTCAGGTGCGATCCGACGTAGACCTCGTAGGCCGCGCCGACCACGTCGTAGACCTCGTCCGAGTCGTCCTCGGGTAGGAACCGGAAGTCCTGAAGTTCTGAGACGACGGTCGCGATCTCTCGATCTCCGGCCGTGATCGTCTCGTGGTCGATGAACACGTCCAGGTGCGCGTCCCGCACCTCCTCAAACAGCCATCGCACTCGGTCTGCGACTTGCTCCCGACCCTCTTGGTACTGGAGATCGAGGGGCGAGCACCGGAACTCGGGGACGTCGCTCTCCCGAAGCTCGTCCTGATACTTGGCGAGGATGATCCTCACCATGTCCATGGCGATGTCCTCGGAGTCGATCCCTTGCTTGTACAGGGCGTTGTGACATCGCTTGAAGGTCTCGACGAGATTGTGCGGTGGCCGAAGTTCCCGCTTGGTGTGCTTGCCGATGTCTTCCCAGTCCTCGCCGAACCGGGGGAGGTTGGGCCAGGAGTCCAGCTTGCCCTCGACCCGACGGAGGTACTTGGGCGGATCGGTCGCGTTGATCCATGCTCCGCCCTCGGCCGAACTCGCCATGATGTACGAGCGCAGTTGATTGAGACCGGCCTTCTCGTTGGGAGCCTTCGTCTCAACGACGAGGCGGATGGCTCCCTGGTCGCGCTCGCGTGCGGCCTCGCGGCTGTGGTAGATGACGATGTCGGCCTGGCGCGCCTCGCTCCCGATGTTGATCGGAGCCCCAATGCGGATGCGGTCCTTCGGATACCCGTACTCGTAGAACAGCTTCCGGGCGTAAACCTGCCGGACGCGCTCCTCTGGGGTGTTGGGGCGCGTAACCGACGGATCGAGCCAGTCCGTGATCCGCCCCTCGATGGTGAAGACGATCCGGTCCCCGGTCCGGTAATCGACCGCGAGGGCCTCGCTGCTCATCGTGCCGTGAGGGGGGGCGAGAAGGGAAGGTGGGCCGGCACACGCTCATTTTACACATCGGAGTACCTCCGTCAAGGGGATAAGTTCACAGGGAATTAACGCCGCCGAAACGCGCGAGCAACCGCTTCTGACTAGGCTTCCGCGGTACCCCCGACCCGAAGGGAGCCTCACCGATGGCCGAACCCAAGGACGCGCTGGCACTCGCGAAGGACGCCGGCGCCGAGATCGTCGATCTGCGGTTCTGTGACCTTCCCGGACTGTGGCAGCACTTCTCCGTACCGATCTCCCAGCTGGACGAGAGCAGCTTCCAGGACGGGTTCGGCTTCGACGGCTCGTCGATCCGCGGGTTCCAGGAGATCCAGGAGTCCGACATGCTCCTGGTCCCGGACCCCAACGGCGCGTTCATGGACCCGTTCCTGAAGCACCCCACCCTGGTCCTGAACTGCTTCGTGAAGGACCCGGTGACCGGCGAGTGGTACTCGCGCGACCCGCGGTACGTCGCGAAGAAGGCCGAGGCCCACCTGGAGCAGACCGGCGTCGCCGAGGTCAGCTACTGGGGCCCGGAGTGCGAGTTCTACATCTTCGACTCGATCCGGTTCGACCAGAATCAGCACGAGGGCTACTACCACATCGATGCCGTCGAGGGCGCCTGGAACTCCGGCAAGGACGAGGTGGGCGGCAACAAGGGCTATAAGCCGCGCTACAAGGAGGGGTACTTCCCCGTCCCGCCGATGGACCACTACCAGGACCTGCGCAGCGAGATGGTCATGAACCTGCAGAAGGTCGGCATCGAGGTCGAGGTCCAGCACCACGAGGTCGGGACCGCGGGCCAGGCCGAGATCGACATCCGTTACGGCACGCTGCTCGACACCGCCGACCGGGTGCTCCGCTACAAGTACGTGGTGAAGCAGACGGCGCTGCAGGCGGGCAAGACCGTGACCTTCATGCCGAAGCCGATCTTCCTGGACAACGGCTCGGGCATGCACACCCACCAGTCGCTGTGGAGGGACGGGGAGAACCTGTTCTGGGACGAGGTCGGCTACGCGCAGATCTCCGACATGTGCCGGTGGTACATCGGCGGGCTGCTCGCCCACGCGCCGGCGCTCCTGGCGTTCGCCGCGCCGACGACGAACAGCTACCGCCGCCTGGTCCCGGGCTACGAGGCGCCGATCAACCTGGTGTACTCGCAGCGGAACCGCTCTGCGTGCATCCGGATCCCGGTGTTCTTCAAGAACCCCGGGGCCAAGCGCCTGGAGTTCCGCTCCCCGGACCCGACGGCGAACCCGTACCTGGCGTTCGCCGCGATGCTGATGGCGGGCCTCGACGGCATCAAGAACAAGATCGAGCCGCCGGACCCGATCGACAAGGACCTCTACGACCTGCCGCCCGAGGAGAAGGCCCAGGTCAAGCAGGTCCCGGGATCGCTCGACGAGGTCCTGGACGCACTGGAGAACGACCACCAGTTCCTGCTCGACGGCGGGGTGTTCACCCAGGACGTCATCGACACCTGGATCGAGTACAAGCGCGAGCGCGAGCTGGACGCCATCCGGCTCCGCCCCCACCCCTGGGAGTTCGCGCTGTATTATGATATTTAACAATTAGGCAGGCACTAGCAACACAAGAGGGCCCGGCACATTGTCGGGTCCTCTGTCATGTTGGATGGCTGCCCTGTCACTCCCCACCTTCAAGATGAGGCATGCCGGTTGCGATCGATCGAGAGGAGCTCGCCTGGGCTGCCGGGTTCTTCGACGGGGAGGGGACGTGCAGCTACTCGGAGAGCGGGCGCTTCGCGGCGATCCGCGTCGCTCAAAGCGAGAAGGGTCCTCTCGTGCGATTCCACCGGGCCACTGGCTTCCTTGGGAGGATCTACGGCCCCTACGTTTCGCATCACAGGGATCGCTGGAGCAGAGGTCCCCAATGGGCACTTCAGATCGCACGCCGCGAGCACGTTCAGGCCGTCATCGCGATGCTCTGGTTCAAACTCGGACCAACGAAGCGAACGCAAGCAAAGCGGGTTCTGGTGAGGATCACACGGGTCTGTCGTCGCGGCCACCCGAAAGGGCCCGGCAGGGACGGGTGCGGTGAATGCACCCGCCTGTACTGGGCCGAGAGGCGACGCAGCAAGGCCGGGAACTCGGGCCAGGAACGGATGCTCTAGGCGAAGCGGCCGTTGAGGTTGGCGGTGCCGGCCACGGTGGCCCGCGTCACGGGGGTGGTGAGGCAGGTCTGGCCCGGCGCCGGCGCGAACGCGGCGGCGAACGAGCCGAAGCCGGAGTCGTCGCCGGTCATCGTGACCGGGCCCCGGAGCGCCAGCGCGTCGCGGACGTAGGTGAAGCGGCCGGTCAGCGTGAAGGCCGGCACCCCTGCTGGCTTCAGGCGCATGGAGAACGTCCCAGAGCCGGCGCCCTCCACGCAGGTGTCGAACGGCACCGAGGTGCCGGACAGCGACAAGGTCCCGGTCAGGACCCCCTGCGGAGCGTTCGTCCGAACGCACCCGACGGTTCCCGTCCCGGCGAACGAGTTCGCGTGCGGCACAGAGGACAGGCCCGGCGCCACCGCCAGGGACGCCGTCACGGCGCACGTCAGGTTCATCCTGGTGGCGGCCGAGGCGGGCGGCGCGGTCGTCAGCAGCGCGAGGGCGGCCATGGCGAGGGCCAGCAATCGGTGGGCGGTCCGGCGCATGGCGTCCATGATGCTCCCTCTGCGGGGTCGAGGCGCGGAGCGGCGGCCTGCGTGGACGTGCGGAAGGGCCTCACCCCTCCTCGCCGTAGAACACGCGCTCCATGGCCTGGCGGGCACGGCGCGTGATCCGGCGGTAGTCCTCCAGGAAGCTCTGGCGGGGGAGCTCCTCGTAGCCCAGCCGGCGGGCCAGGGCAGCCTGGTCCTCGGGCGCCGCCGGGACGGCCTCCGCGGAGATGCGCCGCTCGAGCTCCAGCGCGTTCTTCACCTCGTTCAGGAACACGTGGGCCCGCGCGAGCGCGTGGGCGACGCTGTCCTCGATGAGCTTCGCCTCGGCCAGGGCCTCGATGGCCTCGAGCGTGTTGCGCCGCCGGACGTCCGGATGCGCGAAGCCGTGGCGGAGCAGCGAGAGCTCGACCGCGAACTGGACGTCGGCCAGGCTCCCGTAGCCGAGCTTGAAGTGGAAGCGCCCGGCCTCGGCGGGGCGGACCCGCTCCTCCTCGATACGCACGCGCATCCGCCGGACCTCCGCCAGCGCGTCCACCGGGAGTCCCTCCGGGTAGGCGAAGTCCGCCGCCAGGCCCGCGATCCGGTTCCCCAGCCGCTCGTCTCCCGCCACCGGCCGCGCCCGGAGCAGCGACTGGAACTCCCACAGCAGCGCCCAGCGCTCCCAGTACTCCAGGTAGGACGCCACCGAGCGGCTGAGCGGGCCGTTGCGGCCCTCGGGACGGAGGTCGGGGTCCGCCGCGTACCCGGCGGCGCGGATCCCCGCCAGGACCCGTTCGGCGGCGCCCTCCGCCGCGCGGAAGTCGTCCGGCCCCTCCCCCTCGTAGACGAAGAGCACGTCCAGGTCGCTCGCGAAGTTGAGCTCCTCGGCCCCGAGCTTGCCCAGGCCGATCACGGCGAAGGGGACCTCGGGCCCGGCGGCCTCGACGGCGGCGCGCACGACCTGGTCGGCCACGCGCGCCAGCTCGCGCCCGGCTTCGGGCACGACGAGGGCCCCGGACGCGTACCGCCCGGCGAGGCGGGCGAGCTCGGCCTCCGGGTCTCCCGCTGGCTCCGGCCCCAGCGAGGACACCACCGCCGGCCGGCGCACCAGCAGGTCCGAGAAGTAGTCGCTCGCCGCGACGAGCGCCGAGAGGTCCTGCATCGCCTCGGGTCCGCCGGCCAGGGCGTCGGCCAGGGACTCGTCGTCCCGCAGCGGCTCCAGGACCCGCTGGAACCGCAGCAGGGCGCGGTCGGGGTTGGCGGCCAGGGCCAGGCTGGGCGCCACGATCGGGAAGTGCGTCCCCACCACCTTCCCAAGCCGGGTGGCGGGATCGATCAGGCCGTGCAGGACGCCGTACGCCGCGGGCGGGTCCCGGAAGCCGAGCCCGGCGAGGAGCTCCTCGGTCGCCCGGCGGTCCACGCCGGGGTGGGCCTCGGCGCCGGCGAACGCCTCGAAGAGCGGACGGTAGAACAGGCGCTCGTGCAGCCCGCGGACCTCGCCGGCGTGGCCCTCGTGCTCCTCGCGCAGGGCCTCCGCGTCGGCCAGGCCCATCGACCGGGCCAGCAGCGTCAGGGCCGCGAGATCCTCGGGCAGGTCGTGGGTCTGGAGGTCCCGGACCAGCTGCAGCCGATGCTCCAGCCGGCGGAGGAACCGGTACGAGTCCGCCAGGCGCTCGGCGTCGGCCTGCGCGACGTAGCCGCCGCGGGCCAGGGCCTCGAGGGCCGGGAGCGTGCCCGGCGTGCGCAGGCTCGCGTCGCGCCGGCCGTGGACCAGTTGGAGGAGCTGCACCGCGAACTCGACGTCGCGGATCCCGCCCGGGCTCCGCTTCACGTCCCGGCGTCCGCGCGCTCGCACGTGTTCCTCGACGCGGGCCTTCATCCGGCGCACGTCCTCGATCGCGGCCGCCTCCAGCCGCTCCGGGTAGACGGACGGGGCTACGCCCTCGACGAAGTGCGCCCCCAGGTCCAGGTCCCCGGCCACGGGCCGGGCCTTGAGCAGCGCCTGGCGCTCCCACGTGTCGGCGTGTCGCTCGTAGTAGTCGAGCATCGCGGCCAGCGAACGTGACAGGGCCCCGGCCCGTCCCTCGGGGCGCAGGTCGGCGTCGACCCGAAGGGCGATCCCGTCCCGGGTCGGATCCGACAGCAGGCGCATCAGCGCCGCGGCGGCCTTCCCCGCCCGCTCCTGCGCGTCTCCGCCGGTGTCCCCGTGGACGAACAGGACGTCCACGTCCGACGCGTAGTTCAGCTCGCCGCCGCCGAGCTTGCCCATCCCGATCACGGCGAGGGCCTCGGCGCCGGCCTCGCGGGCGGCGACGTCCAGGCATATCTCGGCGATCGCGGACACCTCGCGGACGACGTCGTCGACGACCTCCCCGGCCAGATCGCGCGCGGTCACCCGGGCGGTGGCGCGACGGCGGAACCGGCGGAGCCCGGCCTCGGGACCCAGGCGCGCGACGTCGGCCTCGGCCTCGGTCCGGAGGCGGTCGCGGTACCTCGGCTCCAGGTCGGCGAACAGGGCGACCTCCTCGGGGTTGGCGACCAGGAAGTCGGTGACGGTCGTGGACAGGCCGAGGACGGGGATCGCGCGGTCCAGCACCACGGGGTCGGCCAGCAGCTCCCGCGCCCGGGCGTCCTCGCCGACGCGCGACAGCGCCACCCGGGCCCGCTCGGGATCCGGCGCCGCGGCGAGGGCCCGGCCGAGCTTCTCGGGCGTGGTCATGCCGCGATGGTATCCACCGGCTCCCTCTCACCCTCCCCTCGGGGCGATACGGTCCGCGCGTGACGAGGCGGATCCTGCGCACGGCCGGGGTGGCGATCGGTGCGGTCGTGCTCGTGCTCGGCGTCGAGATCGTGCTGGCGGTCAACCGCCGCTACCTGCCGACCGCGCCGGCGCTCGGGCTGGACGCGGCGTTCGGCCCGCTCGGGGGCGAACGGCTCCGATTCGTGGTCCTCGGCGACTCCACGGGGGCGGGAGTCGGCGCCGGCAGCGCGGCCGAGGCCTTCCCGACCCTGCTCGCCGAACGGCTCGCCGCCGATGGACGCCGGGTGGAGCTGCGGGTGCTGGCGGTCTCCGGAGCCCGGGTCCGCGACGTCGCCGAGACGCAGGTGCCGGCCGCGGCCGACGCCCGCCCGGACCTGGTGTTCGTCGCCATCGGCGGCAACGACGCCACGCACCTCACGGGCCTGGGAGGCCTTCGCCGCGACATCGAGCGCGCGCTCGACGACCTGATCGCCACCGGCGCCGTGGTGGTCGTCTCGGGCCCGGGCGACATGCGGGCCCACAACTTCCTGCCGCCGCTGCGGCAGGTCGTCGGGTGGCGGGGCCGCCGGGTGGAGGCAGTCATCCGCGAAGCCGCCGGCGAGCGAGGCATCCCGGTGGTGGCTCTCCGCGAACGCACCGGCGAGCTTTTCTCGGATTCCCCCGGCACCTTCTTCAGCGAGGACGATTTCCACCCGGGTCCGGCCGGATACGCCGCGTGGGCGAAGGCGATCTTCCCGGTCCTCGACGCGGCGCTGGAAGCGGGTCGGTAGCCGTGCGGTGGCGAAGGAAGCTCGAGGTGGACGGCGTGTGGTGGGCGCAGGCCCGCGACGGCTCGTGGTCGCGGTGGGACCGGGCGCGCAGCGACTGGGTCCTCGTGGCCGATGGCCCGCCGGGCGGCGCGACGCCGCTGGAGCCCGAGGGGGCGGGCGT
>JBBDTT010000033.1:0-11229 GCA_040904285.1 Actinomycetota bacterium | reverse complement strand
AGCGACAGGAACACGTCGTCGAGCGTCGGCCGGCGCAGGCCGATCTCGACCACCTCGACCTTGCGCGTCTTGAGCTGCTGCAGGACCAGCCGCAGCGTGTCCGCGCCGCCCTCGACGCCGGCCGTCAGGCGGCGGGCCTGCTCGTCGACCTGCACCTCCCCGACGGAGCGCTTCGCGAGGACCGCCTGCGCGGGCAGGAGGTCGTTCGCGTGAGCCAGCACGACCTCGACCCGTTCGCCGCCGATCTGCGTCTTGAGCTGGTCCGCGGTTCCCTGCGCGATCTTGCGCCCCCGGTCGATGACGACGATCTCGTCCGCGAGGCGGTCGGCCTCCTCCATGTACTGCGTGGTGAGCAGGACGGTCGATCCCCCTCGGACGAGGTCGTGGATGGTCTCCCACATCAGGGCCCGGCTCCGGGGATCGAGCCCGGTGGTCGGCTCGTCGAGGAACAGGACGTCGGGCTCGGACACCAGGGCGGCGGCGAGATCCAGGCGCCGGCGCATCCCGCCCGAATAGGTCTTGACCGTCCGGTCGGAGGCCTCCCCGAGATCGAACCGCGCCAGCAGCTCGCGGGCCCGGGCCCGAGACCGCTGCCGGCCCAGGTGGTAGAGACGGCCCACCATCTCGAGGTTCTCGTAGCCGGTCAGCTGCTCGTCCACGGCCGCGTTCTGGCCGGAGAGCCCGATCCGCTCCCTGACCTTCTCAGGCTGGGTCCGCACGTCAAGCCCGGCGACCTCGACCGAGCCCTCGTCCGGCTCCAGCAGCGTCGTGAGGATCCGGATCGCGGTGGTCTTGCCCGCGCCGTTGGGGCCGAGCAGGCCCAGGACCGTCCCGGCGGGGACCGCGAGGTCGAGCCCGTCCAGGGCCGTCACCTCGCCGTAGCGCTTGACGAGCCCCGCCGTTCGGATCATCTCGCTTCCGTCAGACCCCATCGTCACCTCCTCGTGCCGTCGCGGGCCTGGAACGCAAGGGGCCAGTATCCACCGTCTGTCGAGAATCGCCGACCGGCGAGCGGTAGCCTGCGAACATGGAGCCCGTAGACCTTCCGTCGGGGCCGCCGGAGCTCGAAGGACTCGAACTCGTCGCCGACGTGTCCGCGGGCGACTGGATCCGGGATCGGCTCCGTCCTTGGGATCCGGTCGCGCTGAAGGTATGGACCATCGTTCCTTCGGAGTTCGAGGCCTACGCCCGGATCTTCCATCCCGCCACGATCTGGACGCTCCGGGAGGGCGAGGAAACCCCGGATGTCAGATTCGTTCGGTGGTCTGAGGTCGCCGAATGGAGCGGCCGCACGATCGTGCCCGGCCGCGACTGGGAGTTCATCGCCACTCGGGACGATGGCGCCCGCTGGGATGAACAGCCGTATCACGCCGATCCTCCTGAGGGAGACGCCTACGAGGACCTGTTCCTGGCGCTGGCCCGAGTCCTCGGCCCCTTCACGGGCACCCCAGGGTCGGTCTGGTACGCGGTGTGGGATGGCTGGGGTGACTGGCAAATGGACCGGGCGATTCCCCGGCTGGAGCTCCCGGCCAGGACGTACGTCCTTTTCCGTGGGGCTCTCGACGCCCTGAGTAGGCTTCGCGTGGGCGGCGGACCCTCTTGGTTTCGTACGCCCGCGCTCACGTGGCCGGATGATCGGGCATGGTGCGTCGCCTGTGAGATCGACTATCGCTCGACGTTCATCGCTGGGTCCCGTCGGGCGATCGACGCGGTCTTGGCCGAGCCGGAACTGGAGAGCATCGAAGTGCGAGCAGACGACATCGCCGAAACGTCGGTCGAGTCCTGGCCCGACGAAGGAATGGGCCAGAGTTAGAGCATCGACTGGCCGCCGTTGGCGCGCCAGATCGTGCCGGTGCTGAACTTCGCGGCGTCGCTCACGAGGTACAGGATCAGATAGGCCTGGTCCTCGGGTTCGCCGACGCGCCTCAGGGGGGAGAGCTTCTTCATCTGCTCGACGAACGTGTCGTACTTCTCCTGGTTCAGCGAGCCGTCGGGCTCGTACAGGTGACGGCTGGTGAACGGGGTCACCGTGAAGCCCGGGGCGATGGTGTTCACGCGGATCCCGTGCTTGCCGACCTCGAGGGCCAGGGTCTTCGTGAGCTGCGCCACGGCGGCCTTGGTCATCGCGTACACGCCGTAGGCCTTGGCGGGCTGGTCGATCGCGGTCGAGGACACGTTCACGATCGAGCCGCCGTTCCCGGCCTCGATCATGGCCCGAACCGCAGCCTGGCAGCCGAAGAACACCCCTTTCAGGTTGATCCCGAACGCCCGGTCGAGCTCCGCTTCGGTGGTGTCCAGGATCATGCCGTCCGAGGCCACGCCGGCCACGTTCGCCATCGCGTCCAGGCGTCCGTACTCCTTGACCGCCCGCTGGACGAGGTCGTCGACCTCGCCCGGACTGGTCACGTCGACCAGGTGAGGAACCGCGGTCCCGCCGGACTCCTCGATCAGTCGCACGGTCTCGTTCGCGCCCTCCTCGACGATGTCGCCGACGACGACGCCGGCGCCGGCGCCGGCCAGGAGCTGCGCGGTGGCGCGGCCGATCCCACTGCCGCCACCCGTGACCACCGCGGCGCGACCGGAGAGATCGAACGCCTTCAGGACGTCTCGCACAGGGCTCCTTCGAGTGAATCTGACGGACCGTCAGATGAGCATATCCCGGCTAGAGTTCGCGGTATGGCCGCCCCACGCTGGGACCTCCGTGGACGCACCGTCCTGATCACCGGCGCCGGGCGAGGCATCGGCGCCGAGCTCGCCCGCCAGCTGGCGAGCCGGGGGGCGAACCTCGCGTTGATCGACCTCGACGGGGACGGCGTGGACCGGGTCGCGTCCGCAATCGGCCCTGCCGCTCGGGCATGGCAGGCGGACATCGCCAACCCGCAGGAGATCGACGCCGCGGTGCGCTCGGCGGCTGAGGCGTTCGGCGGCCTCGACGCAGCCGTCGCCAATGCCGCAACCGTGGAGTACGGACTGGCCGAGTCCTTCGACACCGACGCGTTCGAGCGCGTCGTCCAGGTGGTCCTGCTCGGGACGTGGCGGACCATCCGGGCCGCGGCGCCGCACCTGGTGGCGAGCCGAGGGTACGCGCTGTTCGTCTCCTCGATGGCCGGCGTGATCCAGAGCCCGCTCCTGGCTCCGTACGGGATCTCCAAGGCCGGGGTACAGGCCCTCGCGAACACCCTGCGCATCGAGGCGGGGCCGGTCGGCCTCGACGTGGGCGTCGCCTACTTCGGCTTCATCGGGAGCGAGGGCGGACGCGAGGGCCGGGACCATCCCAAGCTGTCCACCGTCCTCGACCGGCTCAACCCCAGGCTCACGAGGCTGCTGCCGGTGGAAGGCGCGGCGTCGGCCCTCGTCGACGGCATCGAGGAGAGAGCCCGAACGATCGTCTACCCGCGCGGGAACCGGATGGTCATCCGAATGTTCGAGCTGCCCCAGCGCCTGGGGGACCGGATGCTCCGCAAGCGCGGGATCCCCGAAGCGGTCCGCCGGGCCGAGTCCCGACCGCCCGCTTGACGGCTACCGTCCGGTAGGTCTACGCTGCGTTTGTCATTGTGACTCGCTGTTCGCAATGTGGAACAGCAGCCGCACGAGGAGGACCCGTGCAGGTGTCCGGCGAGGCCCGCACCGCAAGCTCCACCACCCCCGGCGCCGACGCGCCCTTCTCCCGCGTCGAGGACGCCATCGCCGCAATCGGGCGGGGCGAGATCGTGATCGAGGTGGACGATCCGCACCGCGAGAACGAGGGCGACTTCGTGATGGCGGCCGAGCTGGTCACGCCCGACGCGATCAATTTCATGGTCACGCACGGCCGCGGCCTGGTGTGCATGCCCGTGACGGCGCAGCGCGCCGCCGACCTCGGGCTGCGGCCCATGATCGCCGGCAGCCGCGACCCGAAGGGCACGGCCTTCACCGTCTCCATCGACCTGCGCGACCCCGTGAACACCGGGATCTCCGCGCACGACCGATCCCGCACCATCGCCCGGGCGGTCTCCCACGACGCCCGAGCGGAAGAGTTCCGCGTGCCCGGTCACATCTTTCCTCTGATCGCCCGCCGGGGCGGGGTCCTGGAGCGCCCCGGCCACACGGAGGCGGCGGTGGACCTCGCGCGGATGGCCGGCCTCGAGGGCGCAGGGGTGATCTGCGAGGTCATGCATTCGGACGGCTCGATGGCCCGCCTCCCCGACCTGGTCGAGGTGGCCCGCCGGCACGGCCTGCACCTGATCACGATCGAGGACCTGATCACCTACCGCCAGCGCACCGAGGTCCTGATCGAGCGCACCGCCGAAGCCCGCATCCCCACGCCCTACGGGGAGTTCCGGGCCGTGGGCTACACCTCCGAGACCGACGGCCACGAGCACGTCGCGTTCGTGTACGGGCCGGCCGAGGGCGGCGAGGACGTCCTGACCCGCGTCCACTCCGAGTGCCTGACCGGCGACGTGTTCGGCTCGCTGCGGTGCGACTGCCGCGCCCAGCTCCAGGAGGCGCTCCGCGAGATCGCCCAGGTCGGCCGCGGGGTGGTCGTCTACATCAAGGGCCACGAGGGACGGGGGATCGGCCTCCTCGACAAGCTCCGGGCCTACGGGCTCCAGGACGATGGCCAGGACACCGTCGAGGCCAACCTGTCCCTGGGCCTGCCCGCCGACGGGCGGTCCTACGAGACGGCCGCCCAGATCCTTCGCGACCTCGGACTCCGGTCCGTGCGGCTCCTGACCAACAACCCGGCCAAGTGCGACGCCCTCGAGGCTCTCGGGATCACGGTCAGCGAGTGCGTACCCCTGCAGACCGAGCCGACCGCCGAGAACCTCCGCTACCTGCAGGCCAAGCGCGACAAGCTCGACCACCGGCTGTACCTGGAGCTCGGGCTGTTCGAAATGGCGTAGCGATGCGGACGCCGCACATCGTGGGGATCGGCGGTACCACCCGGGCGAACTCCTCGACGGAGAAGGCGCTGCGGTACACGCTTCGCGTCGCCGAGGAGATGGGCGCGACCACCCGAGCCTTCCTCGGCGCGGACCTGTCGCAGCTTCCGCACTACGCGCCGGAGAAGCCGGACCGCACGGACCTGGCCCGGGAGCTCGTCGAGGAGATCCGCCGTGCGGACGGCCTGATCGTGGCCAGCCCCGGCTACCACGGCAGCGTCAGCGGGATGGTGAAGAACGCCCTCGACTACACCGAGGACCTCCGCGAGGACCCCGAGCCGTACCTGAGCGGGAAGGCGGTGGGGATCATCGCGACCGGCGCCGGCTGGCAGGGGATCGTCACCACGATCGAGGCCATCCGCGCCATCGTGCACGCGCTGCGAGGGTGGCCCACCCCGCTCGGCGCCGCCATCAACTCGACGCTGCCCTGCTTCGACGCAGACGGCGAACCCGAGGACGACAAGGTCAAGTTCAGCGTGACCACGGTCGCCGAGGAGGTCATGAAGTTCGCCCGCTGGCGCCTCGACACCGCCCAGCCCGCCACGGCAAAGTAACGGCCACCCCTTCCGGGAGGCGCTATGGGTCGCGAGAAGGATCCTCGAGAGATCGCGTTGGAGGCGAAGCTCCGAAAGGATGAATCGGTGCTCGCGCGCGGCACGCTCGAAGACGAGGGTGGTGGGCCCAACCACCATTTCGCCCTCGTGACCCCGGCCCGGTTGCTGTGGGAGCCCTTCGAGGCTGAGTGGGAGCGGTCTCTCGACTTCGATCACATCACGGCGTGGGGCGAAGCACTCTCGGGCCATCGATACACGATGCTCTTTCATCATCAGCCGATGCGGTGGAGGCGATGGGCGCCAGCGCATCGCCTTCTCTGGTGGAGCTGGGGCGACCGACCGCGCTCCGCGCTCGCCCGGGTTACCAGGCTTCGGTTCAGCCGACGAGACACCAAAGTCGCGAGGGCGATTCGAGGCGAGCTCGAAGGTCGGGGCCTCCATCCATTGATCGAGGTATCGATTCCCGTTCAGCGTCGGACTGTAGGACGGTCGCAGATCTTGCGGCTCGATCCATCGCCGAGAATGTTCACCCGCCGCGACTAGACCGCCGAGGAGGTCATGAAATTCGCCCGCTGGCGCCTGGATACCGCCGTCCCGGACGAGTAGGACCTACGAAGGCACGATCCCCTCGGGCGGAAACCCTCCCGTTCCGAAGCGAGGGACAGGCGGCGGCCTGCGCACGACGGCTTCGGGTGGCAGCCGGAACATGGTCTCGTCGATGGGTTCATCGCGAAGGCGACCTCCGTCATCTCCAGGACGCTGAACTCGCCGCCGTCAAACCGGCTTCCCGCCCGAAGCAGGACGCCGGTGTGGGCATCGACGATGAGCTCGTACTCGTCCGCTGGCGGGAACGCCTCCTCGGTGTGCGGATTCCGTTGCTCCCAGTCCCCGATCGCGGCCAGCGCCCTGACGGCCGGCCGTCCCAGGTGAGAGATCCCGCCTAGAACCTCGAGTCGGTCGAAATCCGGGGCGTCGAACGCCCCCAGGAGCGACGGATGGAGGGCAACGAACAGGTCGCTCTTCACGTCCACCCACCGGTCCCGCGGTGTTTGCTCGATCGGTGACAGTTGCGGAAGCGACATGCGCTGGGAGCTCAGCCAGTCCTCGTTCGAGGACGGGCGGTAGTTCCAGGACCGGCCATCTTGAAACCCCTCGATGGACCTCGGCCCGTCCGGATCTGAGATCCCCCACTCGAGGCGGAAGCTCCGCGATCTCGGGATTCGCGATGAATCGCGGCAAGCCCCGGTGCATCGCCTCGTAATCGATCCACTCGCGGATCACGCAGGTGATCGTGGTGAAGCGACCGGTTGGGTCCCGAGGAGCGCTCGAAGCTCAGGTTCGTCGATGCGTCACCGCCACTTGCCGCTGACCCGGCTCCACATCCGGCCGCTGCGGCGGCGCCCTCCTCGACCTCCCAGCCGGGACATGAGGGCTCGGAGTCTCCCGGGGCGCCTGCGCCGATGGCGGCCGGTGGAGGGGCGCTCGGGCACGGGTTTCAGCCGCCGGGAGGCGTGTAGTCGGCCTTGAGCTTCGAGGCCGCGTCGACCTCGGCCGGGGTGAGCAGGACGACGGTCTCCACGCCGACCTTTCCGGACGAACCGATGGTCAGGGCGGTGGCAACGACCGCTGCCGTGTCCGGGAAGTCGGCGATCGCGTAGACGTCGGTCTCCCCGAAGGCGAAGTAGTAGGACTCCAGCGTGCCGCCGACGCTCTCCACCGCCTTGCGCGCGGCCTCGGCTCGAGCGGTCCCACCCTCGTCGAGCAGGCCCCGCGCGCCCTCGGCCGCGTATCGCCCCTTGATCAGGTACTTCGGCATGGTGCCTCCCCTCTCCGTCCCTGCGGAGTATCGATTCGCGGCCGGTCGCAGGGCAAGCCGAGCCTGAATCTGAAATCTGACGGACCGTCAGATATTCTTGTCAGGTGAACTTCGACTGGACCGAGGAGGAGAAGGCCTTCCAACAGGAGGTCCGGACCTTCCTGAAGGACACCTACTCGCCGGAGGTCATGGATCCGACGCGCGAGGGGATGGCCCAGCTGGTCGACACGCCCGCGCGGCGGGGGTTCATGAAGCAGATGGCGGAGCGCGGCTACATCGGCATGTCGTGGCCGAAGGAGTACGGGGGCTCGGAACAGCCCGGCGTGTACGAGTACCTGCTCAACGAGGAGCTCGCCGCGGTCGGTGCGCCGCTCATCGGCAAGGGCGTCGGCATCGTCGGCAAGACGATCATCCGCCACGGCAACGAGCGGCTGAAGCAGGAGTTCCTCCCGAAGATCCTGAACGCCGAGGTCGAGTTCGCGATCGGGTACTCCGAGCCCGACGCAGGCTCGGACCTCGCCGCCCTGAAGTGCCGCGCCACGAAGGCCGACGGCGGCTGGTCCATCACGGGCCAGAAGCGCTTCACCACCTCGGCGCACTTCGCCGACTGGTACTGGCTCGCGGCGCGCACCGACCCCGAGGCCCCAAAGCACAAGGGCATCACCCTGTTCCTGCTCCCCATGAACGCCGACGGCATCACGATCCAGGAGATGGACACGATCGGGGACAACGAGATCACCAACGAGGTGTTCCTCGACAACGTGTTCGTGCCCGACGACTATGTGGTGGGGGAGGTCAACAAGGGCTTTTACTACGTGTCGGAGGCCCTCGACTTCGAGCGCTTCACCCTCTTCACCATCGCGGCCTACGTGAAGAAGTACGAGGCTTACCGGAACTACCTCCGCGGGGCCAAGCGCGACGGGCGCGACCTGAAGGACGACCCCGACGTCCGCCGGACCACCGCGTGGCTGGCGACACAGGTCGAGGTGGCCCGGATGCACTGCATCCGCGTGATCACCAAGGCCGCGGCCGGCGAGGTGCCGAACCTCGAGTCGGCGATGTTCAAGCTGTGGACAACGACCATCGGCCAGCGCGTCGCCGACGAGTTCCTCACGATCGCCGGCGCGCAGGGAGCCCTCCGCCGTGGCGCACCGCACGCCCCGTTCGACGGCCGGTTCGAACACATCTATCGCTACAGCGTGATCGACACCGTCGGGGCCGGAACGAGCGAGGTGCAGCGCAACATCATCGCCCGCCGCGGCCTGGGCCTTCCGGTCCAGAACTGACCCTGGCATGGGCGGACCGCTCGGCGGCGTGACCGTCCTCGACCTGTCCCAGGTGGGGCCGGGCGCCCGGTGCACGGCCGCCCTGCGCGACCTGGGGGCCGCCGTGGTGAAGGTGGCGCCGCCCGCGGGAGCCGGCCGGATCGATCCGCCGTTCTTCGCGTACGGCGCGGGCCGCGGGATGCGGACCCGGGAGGTCAACCTGAAGGAGGTCGAGGGTCGAGCCGAGCTCCTCCGACTGGTAGCGGACGCGGACGTGGTCGTGGAGTCCTACCGTCCCGGCGTCGCCGACCGGCTCGGCGTCGGCTACGAGGCCTGCCGCGAGGTCAACCCCCGGATCGTCTACGCCGCGATCACCGGGTACGGACAGGACGGGCCGTCCGCCCAGCTGGCCGGACACGACCTGAACTACCTGGCGGTGGGTGGGTTCCTGGGCACGCAGGGACGCCGCGAGGACGGCGGCCCGGCGATCCCCGGCGCGACCCTCGCCGACGGCGCGGGCGGAGGGATGCACGCCGCCCTCTCCATCGCGGCCGCCCTGTTCGATCGCGAGCGCACCGGCGAGGGCCGCTACCTCGACGTCTCCACGGCGGAGGGGGTCCTGCACCTGATGGCGCTGTTCGTGGACGAGCACCTCGCGACCGGCGTCGAGACGGGCCCCGGCACGAGCCTGCTCACGGGCAGGTACGCCTGCTACGACGTATACCGCTGCGCGGACGATCGCTGGATCTCGGTCGGGGCGATCGAGGGGAAATTCTTCGCCAACCTGTGTCGCGCGCTCGGGTTCGAGGACCTCGCGGCCGCCCAGTACGACGACGCCCGCCAGGATGAGCTTCGCGCGCGCCTCCGCGAGGCGTTCGCGTCGAGGGATCGCGACGCATGGGTCGCGGAGCTGGCGCCGATCGACACGTGTGTCGCGCCGGTCCTGGCCATCGCCGAGGTGTCCGCGGACCCACAGTTCCTCGCCCGGGGAGCCTTCCGCGAGGCCGAGCACCCCGAGCACGGCCGCTTCCGCCAGGTGGCCGCGGTGCTGGCCGGCGCCGACCGGGAGGACCCGGCGTGAGCAAGGACCTCGTGGCCGAGTGGCTCGGCACCGAGCTCGAGAACCCGCTGGGTGACGTCGCGTGCGAGCCCGGGGCCATCCTCCACTGGCTCGAGGCCACGGAGAACGCCAACCCGCTGTTCTGGGAGCCCGAGGTGGCCGAGCAGGTGAGCGGCGGCCCGATCGCGCCGCCCACGATGCTGTCGGTGTGGATGCGGCCGCTGGTGTGGAAACCGGATGCGCCGGATGCGATCCGTCCGCTCGAGCTCCACTTCCGGATGAAGGAGGCGTTCGGCCTGCCGGACGGGATCGTTTACCGCAACGAGATCGTCTTCCACGAGCCCGTGCGGATCGGCGACCGGGTGAGGACCACCGAGTCCGTCCGCGAGATCGGCGAGCTCCGCGACAGCCGCGTGGGGAAGGGACGCAACTGGACGATCGACGTGACCTATCGCAACCAGCGCGATCAGGTGGTCGGCGTCGAGACCTACGAGATGTTCTCGTACGTGCGCGAGGCGACGGCCTCGTGAAGGTCCTCACCGTCGACAAGGTGAAGATCGGGAGCGAGCTTCCACCGCTGGAGGTCGAAGTCACTCCGCGCGTCGTCATCATGGGTGCGTCCGCCAGCCGGGACTGGCAGCCTCAGCATCACGACCACGCGTGGGCGGTCGAGAAGGTGGGGACCAAGGGCATCTTCCTCAACACGCCGAACCTGGCGGGCTGGATCGAGCGCTACCTCACGGACTGGTCGGGGCCGCTCGGCCGCCTGGGACGGATTCGCTTCCGCATGCGCCGGTCGATCTGTGCGGGGGATCGGATGTCGTTCTCGGGTTCGGTGACCCGCGTCGTGCCGGACGATCAGGGCTGCCAGTGGGCGGAGGTCGACCTGGCGGTGACAGCGAACGGGGAGACGGCGGTCGAGTGCTCGGCCCGCATCGCGATCCCCGCCGACCCCGCAGACAGCCCCTGGGCACGCTCCGGCGCGCGCTGGCAACCCTAAGGAGAGCGAACCGTGGACCTCGACTTCACCGAAGAGCAGGACCTCCTCCGGCGGACCGTGCGCGACCTCTGCGCGAAGCACTCGACGGTGGACACCGTCCGGGCGCTGGAGGACGACGCGGCGGGCTTCCGGCGGGAGCTGTGGGGCGAGCTAGGCAAGACCGGCCTCCTCGGCCTGACGATCGCCGAGGAACACGGCGGGGCGGGCCTCGGACCGCTCGAGATGGCCGTGGTGTACGAGGAGCTGGGCCGCGCCATCGCCCCCACGCCCCATCTGGTCAGCGCCGTCATCGGAGCCGGGCTGATCCGCGCGGGCGGCACCGACGAGCAGCGCGAGACCTGGCTGCCCCGGATCGCGTCGGGGGACGCGATCGTCACCGTCGCCTGGCACGAGCCGGAGGGGAGCTCGAGCCCCGAGGGCATCCGGCTCCCGGCTCACGGCGGCAAGCTCAACGGGACGAAGATCATGGTTCCGTACGCGGGCTCCGCCGATGCGCTCCTGGTGCTGGCCAGGGAGGGTGCGGTCGTGGCGGCGCACCTCGTCGACCCGAAGGCCGAGGGGGTCACGCTCACCCAGACGCCGTCCATGGCCTCCGAGGCGGACTACCAGGTG
>JBBDTT010000032.1:0-11269 GCA_040904285.1 Actinomycetota bacterium | reverse complement strand
CAATCCGGTGACGGGCTCGGGCGGGATGCTCATCGGGACCGTGGCCGGAGTGGGGGAGGGCCGCTCGGCGCCGGTGCGCGGCGACCGCATCGCGTCCCTCGTGTCGCTGACCCTCACCCCGCTCGTCCTGTACTCGATCGCGGGGTGGGACGGACGCTCCGAGCAGGTCCCCGCCGAGGGCTACGCGATCCTGTTCGGGACCGGCATCTACGCGGCGCTCCCCGCCGACCTGCCCGACCGGCTGTCGCTCGCCGTCCTCGACGTCGCCGGCGCACCCGCGCAGGTGGCCCGCCTCGCCGAGGCCGGGTCGCGCGTCCTGGTCATCGGCGGGGGCGGGAAGTCCGGCCTGCTGTGCCTGTTCGCGGCGCGCGACGCGGGGGCCGAGGCGGTCGCGCTCGTCCCGACCGAGGAGGAGGCGACCCACGTGCGGCGCCTCGGGTTCGAGGCCATCGTCGCCGACGCCACCGACCCGGTGGCCGCTACGGAGAGCGGCAGCAATGGCTCGGACCTCGTGGTGAACTGCGTGAACGTCCCGGGAACCGAAGGAGCCTCCATCCTTCTGGCCCGCGAAGGCGGCACGGTGCTGTTCTTCTCGATGGCCACGTCGTTCACCGCCGCCGCGCTGGGGGCGGAGGGGATGGGCCGGGACGTGCGCATGCTGATCGGCTCGGGGTACGTCCCGGGTCATGCCGAGCTGGCGATGGAGCTCCTCCGCCGCCACGACGACCTGCGGGAGCTGTTCGAGTCCCGCTACGCGCGCTAATTCCGCCAGATCCGCGCCAGGGCGAGCGCCGCGAGACCCGTGATCCCGAGGAGCGCGAAGCCGGTCACCGCGGGAACCACGTCCCACGAGCCATCCGCGCTCAGCGGCCTGGCCGCGACAACCACCAGCGCGAAACTGGCGATGAACGCGACCACACCCACCACCAGCAGGAGCGTGACGATCACGATGCGACGGGGTCCGAGCGACCACGGATACCGCGAACCCATCCCCCAAGTCTACGCTCGCGATCCGCGCGCTGGAACCCCGATTTGCCGAAGGATCTTCGGCGCGAAGCCTGTTCCTCCGAACGTCACCCTGCTATCGTGCCGTCTCAAGGAACGTTCTCCGGACGCCGATCTCAGCGACGAGGCGAGACCGTGACGCTCATCCGAAACACCGACCGGCCCGGCCACCGGGAGCTCCGCGCCCACGCGGGGCCGCAGCCGTTCGTCTATCCCCTCGAGCGCGAGTTCGCCGAGCCCGACTGGACCCGTCTCCCCGGCTATCGCGACGTGACCGCCGAGCAGTGGGGGAGCGCGCAGTGGCAGCGCGCGCACTCGATCAAGAACCTGACCGAGCTCAAGGAGGCCCTCGGACCCTTCCTCCCCGAGGGCCTCGCGTCGGACATCGCCGCCGACCAGGAGCGGTTCGCGACCATGTCCATGCTGCTCCCGCCCCAGATGCTCAACACGATGCAGGAGGGAGACCTCTACGCCGACCCGGTCCGTCGCTACATGCTCCCCGCGGCCGGCGACCGCGATCCGGACTGGCCCTCGCATCCCATGTCGAGCCGGGACTCGCTGCACGAGGCCGACATGTGGGCCGTCGAGGGGCTGACGCACCGCTACCCGACGAAGGTCCTGGCGGAGATGCTCTCGACCTGCCCCCAGTACTGCGGGCACTGCACACGCATGGACCTGGTGGGCAACTCCACGCCGCTCGTGGCGAAGTACAGGTTCGAGCTGAAGCAGCCCGACCGCCACGACGCGATGCTCGACTACCTGCGCCGCACGCCGAGCGTGCGCGACGTGGTCGTCTCCGGCGGCGACGTGGCGAACATGCCGATCGCGCGACTGGAGGCCTTCGTCTCCGCGCTCATGGACATCGAGAACATCCGCGACATCCGCCTGGCCTCGAAAGGGCTGATGGGGATCCCCCAGCACTTCCTGCAGGACGAGGTCCTGGCCGGCCTCGGACGGATGGCCGCGAAGTCCCGCGAGCGCGGCGTGGACATGGCCATGCACGTGCACGTCAATCACGCGAACCAGGTGACCCCCCTGGTGGCGAGGGCGGCCCGGGCGGTGCTGGACCTCGGCTTCCGCGACGTGCGCAACCAGGGCGTCCTGCTGCGAGGGGTCAACGCCACCGCGAAGGACCTCCTCGACCTGTGCTTCATCCTGCTCGACCGAGCGAAGGTGATGCCCTACTACTTCTACCTGTGCGACATGATCCCCAACGCCGAGCACTGGCGGACCTCGGTGGGGGAGGCCCAGGACCTCCAGCACGCGATCATGGGCTACCTGCCCGGGTTCGCGACGCCCCGGATCGTGTGCGACGTGCCGTACGTCGGCAAGCGCTGGGTCCACCAGATCGACGAGTACGACCGCGAGCACGGCATCTCGTACTGGACGAAGAACTACCGCACCGGCATCGAGTCCGACGACCCCGAGGCCCTGTCGCGGCGCTACCCGTACTACGACCCGATCTCGACGCTCCCCCCCGAGGGACGCGAGTGGTGGCGCACGCACGCCGCCGAGGTCGCCGCCACCGCCTGACCCCATCCGGCGGCGAAGAACTCCACCCATCCGGGTGATGTGCCGGTGCCTCGCGCCCCGGTACAACTTCGCTCGCGCCGCGCCTCTCCCCGGCCCGACCGGAGGAGACCGCCGTGCCCGCGAAGCCGCACGCGCCCCGTACCTACACGATCCCCAAGCCCGGAGGCGGAACGAGGCTGATGGCCGAGCTGACGCCGCGGGACGCGCTCGTCTGGCGGCGGCTGGCCGCCGAGGCCGGGCCCCTGATCGAGCCTCGCCTCGGCCCGGAGGTGCTCGGGAACCGGTGGGACCCCGGCTCAGCCCGGCTCCGCCCGTTCCGACCCGCGCTGAGCGCGGCTCGGGCCGCCGCCCACCGTCTCGTGATGGAGGCGGGAGCGGTCCTGCGCACCGACGTTCAGGGCTGCTACGGATCGATCCGGCCGGACGCGCTCCGGGCCTCGCTGGAGCGCGCCCGCGTGGAACGGGGCGTCGCCCGGGCCGCCGCCCGCTCGGTGGAGGCCTGGACCGGGTTCGGGGTTCCCGGGCTGCCGGTCGGGCCGGAGCCCTCCGCCCTGTTCGCGAACGCCGTGCTCGCGCCGGTCGACGCCACCCTGCGCACGGCGAGGATCCGCTTCCTGCGGTGGGTCGACGACTATCTGCTCGCCCCCGGCCGGCGCGACCACCGCGACGTCCTCGACGTCCTGGACGGGGCGCTGGCCGGAGTCGGCCTCCAGAGGAACCGGGCCAAGACCGCGCCGCAGGCTGCGAACGCGATCTGGCCCGGCGGCGCCTACGCGCGCTCGACGGAGGAGGCCCGTACGATGCAGGCGTGAGCCGACGCACGCCGCGCGCCCTCTCGATGGCGCTGTGCGCGGCGTTGCTCCTCGCGGGATGCACGGGCGACGGGGACCGAGGCCTGGGAGACGACGACGGCTCCGGCGCCCCCCAGGCGTGGCTGACCCTCACCCCCATGCCCACGCCCCGCACCGAGGTGGCCGCGGCGGAAGCCGGAGGCATCATCGTCGTGGCCGGAGGCTTCGACGCCGGGGGCGACACGGTGGCGACGGTCGAGGTCTACGACGTGGAGGCCGACGAATGGTCGGAGGGGCCCGACCTTCCCCTGGCCGTGAACCACGCGATGGCCGCGTCCGACGGCGACCGGGTGTTCGTCCTGGGGGGCTACAACCGCGAGGGGCAGCCCACCTCGGGCGCGTACGTCCTCGAGGACGGTGAATGGACGTCCCTGCCCGACCTCCCGGAGCCTCGGGCGGCGGGCGGGGCCGCCTTCGCGGCGGACGGAGTGTTCGTCGCCGGCGGCATCGGTCCGGACGGGCTCGCGGGCTCCACGATGGTCCTCGAGCTCGCCACCGGCCGGTGGAGCCTGCTCCCGGGACTCAACGAGCCCCGGGAGCACCTCGGTGTGACCGCCCTCGGGGACCTGGTCTACGCCGTCGGGGGACGGGTCAACGGGCTGGCGGGGAACCTTCCCACCGCGGAGCGCCTCGATCCCGCGACCGGCGTCTGGGAAGAGCTCCCGGGTTTGCCCACGGCCCGCGGCGGCTCGGCCGCGGCCGCCGGCGGGGGACTGGTGATCTCGGCAGGCGGGGAGCAGGAGTCCGGCACGTTCGCCGAGGTCGAGGCCTACGACCCCGACGCCCGGTCGTGGCAGGCGCTTCCCGATCTCCCGACCCCGCGTCACGGCCTGGGCGTCGTCGTCGCGGACGAGACGCTCTACGTGATCGCCGGCGGTCCACAGCCGGGCCTGAGCGTCGCCGGGGTCGTGGAAGCCCTCGACCTGCGGACCGTCTGAGGCCGTGCCGCGCGACCGACCTCCCGAGGACGACGTCGCCTCCCTCCACGATCGCCTGGAGCCGGCCCCGCCCGAGGACCCCTCGGCCGCGCGCGCCCGCCGGCGGTCGCGGTTGCTCCGACGCGGACTCCTGATCACGGCGCTCGTCGCCGGGCTGGCAGGCGGCGCCCTCTTCGTCAACCTGCGGTCC
Organism: Actinomycetota bacterium; assembly: GCA_040904285.1. Taxonomy (GTDB): domain Bacteria; phylum Actinomycetota; class UBA4738; order UBA4738; family JBBDTT01; genus JBBDTT01. The sequence continues at coordinate 6,752 of JBBDTT010000032.1, read as the reverse complement.
AAGGCGACGCCCGTATCGGTCGAGGACTCGGTGGACCGTTTCCGCGACGCGTCCGGGGACGCGCCGGCCGTGGCCGGGCTGGCGGCCCCGGGGGTGTACGTGTACGCGACGTCGGGAGGCGACGCGGTCACCCTGCTCGGCGGCAGCCGCCACGACTATCCGGCGGAGACGACCCTCACCGTCACGCCCGTGGCGTGCGGCGCGTCCATGCGGTGGGATCTCCTGGGTGAGCGGTGGGAGGAGTGGACCATCTGCCTGGACGAGGGCCGGCGTCTGATCCGCTCGATCGCCAGCTACCACCGGTTCTTCGGCCGGAGCGACCTGCGCGAGTACGTCTGTGGCGCCGAGAGCCTCTTCCACCCTCCCCGGCCGCTGCGTCAGCGGACCTGGGCCTCCGTATGCCGCGGCTCGGGCACGGAGGCCACCGCCTCGGGGAGCGTCACGGGCGTCGAATACCTGTCGGTCCGCGGCACGCGGGTGCGAACCTTCCACCTCCGCATCGTGACCACGTTCGAGGGAGACACCCGGGGGACGCGGGAGACCGAGATCTGGCTCGCCGCCGACACGGGCCTGCCGATCCTCACCGTCCAGTCCGACGACCTCGACACCAACACGCCCCTCGGGGACACCCACTACGTCGAGGAGCTCCGCCTGGAGCTTCGCTCGCTCCAGCCGAGGACCTGAGGATGCGAACGGAGACCTTCGAGGTGGACACCCGCGATCGGCGTGTGGTCGACGTCACGGATCGCGTCGAGGCGTTCGCGCGCCAGGCGGAGAACGACGGCCTCCTGCACGTCTTCGTGCCCCACGCCACTGCCGGGGTGGCCCTCATGGAGACCGGCTCGGGGAGCGAGCAGGACCTCGAGGAGGCCGTCGAGCGCCTCCTCCCGCGGGACGACCGCTACGCACATCGTCACGGCTCGACCGGCCACGGCGGCGATCACCTGCTGCCCGTGTTCGTGAGCCCCTCGCTGGTGCTTCCCGTCGAGGGAAGCCGGCTGGTTCTCGGCACCTGGCAGCGGGTGGTGATCATCGACCCCAACCGGGAGAACAACCGCCGAACCGTCCGGCTCTCGTTCGTGGCGGGCTAGCGGTAGCGGTTGGGGAGCGGCTTGCCGATCAACAGGTACGCGATCGAGCCGAGCAACGGCACGAAGACGATCACGATGACCCAGATCAGCTTGTTGCCGTTCTGGTACATGGAGTCGTCGGGCACCTTGATGCAGTCGACCAGCGCGAAGATGAACAGGGCCACGCCGAGCAGCGGGATCAGGTAGCGGAACACGGTTACGGGACGATCTTGCTGATCGGCAGCTCCAGGATGTCCGTCGCGCCGTGCGCCTTGAGCTGGGGGATCAGGCGGTTCACGTGGCGCTTCTCGACCACGGTCTCGATCGCGTAGTTCCCCTCCTCGGCGAGCGGCGACACGGTGGGCGCCTTCATCGACGGCAGGAACTCGAGGACCTCCTTGAGGCTGGCCTCGTCCACGTTCAGCTTGATCAGGACCCGTCCCTGCGCCGCCAGGGCGCCCAGCAGGAGGGTGGTCAGGTCGTCCATCGCGTGACGCTTCTCCGGGTCGGCCGCCGCGTCGCGGTTCGCGATCAACAGGACCTCGGACTCCATGAGGGTCTCGATGATCTTCATGCCGTGGGCGCGAAGCGTCCCCCCGGTCTCGGTGACGTCGACGATGGCGTCGACTATCTCCGGGACCTTGGCCTCGGTCGCGCCGTAGGACTCGTAGACCGTCACCGGCTTGCCCAGGCGCTCGAAGTGGCGGCGGGTCAGCTCCGGGTACTCGGTCGAGATCCTGGCGCCGTCGGGGAGGTCGGCCGACGAGGCCCACGGCTGCGAGGCCGGCACCGCCAGGACGATGCGAACGACCTGCCCCGTCCCGCTCTTCGCGTACTCCAGCGAGGCGAGCGCGTCCACGTCCGAGGCGGTCTCCTCGACCCAGTCGCGGCCGGTGATCCCCAGATCGAAGAACCCGTCCTGGACGTACCGAGGGATCTCCTGGGGGCGGAGCAGCGACACGCGGTCGATCCGGTCGTCGTCGATCGTGCCGTGATAGTCACGATCCGATCCCCGGCGGAAGGTCAGGTCGGCCGCCTCGAGCAGCGTCAGCGTCTGCGCCTCGAGCGACCCCTTCGGAACGACGAGCTTCAGCATCAGGGCGTGAGCGTACGGTAGAAGCAGGAGCGCTGGCCGGTGTGGCAGGCCGGGCCCTCCTGGTGGACCAGGACGAGCAGCGTGTCCCCGTCGCAGTCGTAGCGGACCTCGCGGACGTGCTGCACGTTGCCGCTCGTGTCGCCCTTGCGCCACAGCTCGCGCCTGGATCGGCTGTAGAACCACGTGCGACCGGAATCGAGGGTCCTCCGCACGGCCTCCAGGTTCATCCAGGCCACCATCAGGACGTCCTTCGAGGCCTCGTCCTGGACGACGGCCGCGATCAGGCCCCGGTCGTCGTAGGCGAGCGTCGCCGGGTCGGTGACGTCGGGCAGCGTGTCGCTCACGGCCGCCGGACCGGGATGCCGCGCTCGGCGAGGTGGTCCTTCACGTCCGCGATCGTGATCTCCTCGAAGTGGAAGCGGCTCGCGGCCAGGACCGCGTCCGCCCCGCCCTCCAGGATCGCGTCGGCGAAGTGCTCCTTCGCCCCGGCCCCGCCCGAGGCCACGACGGGGACGTTCACCGCCTCCGTCACCGCCCGGAGAAGCTCCAGGTCGTAGCCCTCGCCGGTGCCGTCGCGGTCCATGGAGGTGAGCAGGATCTCGCCCGCGCCGAGCTCGGCCGCCTCGGCGGCCCACTCGACGGCGTCGCGGCCGGTCGGCGTTCGGCCCGCCTCCACCACGACCTCCCAGGACCCGTTCACCCGGCGGGCGTCGATCGCCGCCACGATGCACTGCGTGCCGAACCGATCCGCGCACCGGGCGAGCAGCGACGGGTCCCGCACGGCGGCGGTGTTGAGCCCGACCTTGTCGGCGCCGGCCCGCAGGAGGCGGCGCACGTCCTCCTCGGCCCGGACCCCACCGCCCACGGTGAGGGGGATGAACACCTCCTCGGCCGTGCGCGAGATGACCTCCATCGTCGACTCACGGCCCTCCACCGTCGCGGTGATGTCGAGGAAGACCAGCTCGTCGGCCCCCTCGCGGTCGTAGCGCCCGGCGAGCTCCACGGGGTCGCCCGCGTCGCGGAGATCCACGAACTTCGTGCCCTTCACGACCCGGCCGGCGTCGACGTCCAGGCAGGGGACGATCCGGGCGGCGAGGGTCACGCCGCCGCCTCGAGGGCCTGGGCCAGCGTGAAGCGGCCGTCGAGGAGCGCCCGGCCCACGATGGTGGCCTCGACCCCGATCTTCGCCAGGTCGCGGATGTCCGCGACGGAGCCGACGCCGCCGGCCGCGATCACCGGCCGCGCGGTCAGGTCGATGACCTTCGTGAGCAGGTGCACGTCGGGGCCCTCGAGGGTCCCGTCCCGCTCGATCGCGGTCACCGCGAACCGGACGACGCCCGAGTCCACGAATCCCTTCGCGACCGCCTCGAGCGGCCCGGCGCTCTCGGTCCAGCCCTTCACCCGTACCTGGCCGTTGCCGGCCACATCGAGGGCCACGACCACGCGGTCGAACTCCTTGTTCGACGTGAGGTCCCACAGCAGGTCGGGGTCGAGGGCGGCGCTGGTGCCGAGCACAACGCGCTCGGCCCCGGCGTCGAGCCACCGGTTCAGCGCGTCGCTGGAGCGGATCCCGCCCGCGACCTGGACCGGGACCTGGGCGGCGGCCACGATCCGCCGGATGACCTGCTCGTTCGAGCCGTCCCCGAACGCGGCGTCCAGGTCGACCACGTGCAGCATCGGGGCGCCCTGTTCCGCGAGGCCCGAGGCGATCTCCACGGGGTCGCCGTACGTGCGCTTCTTGTTCGGGTCGCCGCGGACCAGGCGCACGCACCGTCCGCCCTGCACGTCGATCGCGGGGATCAGGATCACGAGGCCGACTCCACGAACGCCCGGTACAGCTCGATGCCGGGGTCCCCGGACTTCTCGGGGTGGAACTGGGTGGCGAACAGCCGCCCTCGCTGGACCGCCGCCGCGAACCGCGTCCCGTACTCGGTCTCGCCGGACGCGAGCTCCGGGGCGGCCTCGCACGCGTAGGAGTGGACGAAGTAGAAGCGCGTGCCGTCCGGGACGCCGGAGGTGATCGCGGTCTCCCGCGTCCACCGGACCTCGTTCCAGCCCATGTGAGGGACCTTCACCGTGTCCGGCAGCCGCCGGACCTTGCCGGCCAGCACGCCGAGGCCCTCGACGCCGCCCTCCTCGCTCCACTCGAACAGGACCTGCATCCCCAGGCACACGCCGAGCAACGGCCGGTCCTCCTCGGCCCACTCGGTCACCACCGTGTCGAGCCCGCGCTCGCGCAGGCCGTCCATGCACGCCCCGAACGCGCCCACGCCGGGGACGACGAGCCCGTCCAGGCCGCCGGCGCCCTCGGGCGCGTCGATCAGCCGCGCCTCGGCGCCCACCCGCTCGAGCGCCTTGGTCACCGAGCGGAGGTTCCCCATGCCGTAGTCGAGGACCCCGATCACCGGCGCGCTCACAGCACCCCCTTGGTCGAGGGCGTGCCGCCGCCGATCACCGAGACGGCGTCGCGCAGGGCCACGGCCAGCGCCTTGAACTCGGCCTCGACGATGTGGTGGGAGCTCCGGCCGGCGTGGAGCACGGCGTGCAGCGACATCTCGGCGGTCGTCGCGAACGCCCGGACGAAGTCCTCGGTCAGTCCGGGGTCGTACGTGCCGATCAGCTCGGCCGGCACGGGCACCTCGTGCTCGACGTGGGCCCGGCCGGAGAGGTCCAGGGCCACCGTCACCCGCGCCTCGTCGAGGGGCACGGTCGCGTCGCCGAACCGGCGGATCCCCGCCTTGTCCCCGAGCGCCTCGGCCAGGGCCTGCCCGAGCGCGATGCCCAGGTCCTCGACGGTGTGGTGGGCGTCAACCTGCAGGTCGCCCACCGCGGTCACGGCCAGGTCGAACCGCGCGTGCTTGCCGAGCTGCTCCAGCATGTGGTCCAGGAACGGGAGGCCGGTGTCGGCGCTCGCCGTGCCGGTCCCGTCGAGCTCGAGGTCGACGGTCACGCTGGTCTCCTTGGTGGTCCGCTCGACGCGGGAGGACCGGCTCACGCCAGCACCTCCGTGAGCGCGCGGAGGAACGCGTCGGTCTCCTCGGGGGTGCCGGCCGTCACGCGCAGGCACCCCTCGGTCCCGGCGAGAGTGGAGAAGTCGCGGATCAGCACCCCGCGATCGAGAAGGCCCTGCCACACCTCGTCGGCGGGCCGGCCCGGGTGGAACAGCACGAAGTTCGCGTCGGTGGGATACGGGCGCACGCCGTCCATCGCGGTGAGGGCCTGGACGATCCGGTCGCGCTGGGCGCGGATCGCGTCGAGGAGCTCGGCCGCCTCGGCCACGTGGCGCAGCGCGACCTCACCCGCGGCCTGCGTGAGCGACGAGAGGTGATACGGCAACCGGACCCGCTGGAGGTCCTCGACGATCTCGGGGCTCGTCAGGACGTATCCGAGCCGGGCGCCGGCCATCGAGAAGGCCTTGGAGAACGTGCGCACCACCGCCAGGTTGTCCAGGCGGGGGAGGAGCGACACGGCGCTGGCCCCCCCGAACTCCGCGTAGGCCTCGTCGACGACGACCAGCCCCGGGGCGGCCTCGCACACCGCGGCGACCGCGTCGGGGTCCTGCGCGTTGCCGGTGGGGTTGTTCGGCGAGCAGACGATCACGAGCTCCGGCCGCTCGCGGCGGACGTGCTCGGCGTGGCGCTCGGTGAGCCGGAAGGCCTCGTCGAGCGGCTCGGTCACGACCTCGGTCAGGCAGACCCGCGCCAGCTGCGCGTGCATCACGTACGTGGGCGTGAACAGCGCCACCCGGCGGCCGGGCCCTCCGTAGGCCAGCAGGAGCTGCTCCAGGACCTCGTTCGAGCCGTTCGCGGCCCACACGCCGTCGAACGGGTGCCCGGCGTGATCGGCGAGCCCCTTGCGCAGCGCGGTCGCCTCGCGGTCCGGGTAGCGGTTGAGCCCGATCCCGCGGGCCGTCTCGGCCAGGTCGTTGGCGAACCCCTCGGGCAGGGGATAGGGGCACTCGTTCGTGTTCAGCCGGACCGGGGCCTCCGGCTGCGGCGCTCGATACGGCGCGAGCGACTCGAGGTCGGGTCGAATGGAGGGCTTCACGGGAGGCGCACCTCCACCGCGCGGGCGTGGCCCTCGAGGCCCTCCGCGCGAGCCAGGCCGGCGACGCCGGGCGCGGCTGCGGCGAGTCCCTCGGCGGTGGCCTCGACCACCGATGACACCGTGACGAAGTCGGCGGCGCGCAACCCGGACGCGAACCGCGCCGTCCCGAGGGTGGGCAACACGTGGTTCGAGCCCACGCCGTAGTCGCCGAGGGAGACCGGCGTGTGGGGGCCGAGGAACGCCGCCCCGAACGCGCGGACCCGCTTCAGGAAGGCCTGCGGATCCTCGGTGACCACCTGGAGGTGCTCGGGGGCGATCGCGTCGGCCACGGTGGCGGCCTGCTCCTCGTCGCGAACCAGGAGCGCCCGCGCCCGGGGGAGGGACTCGTCGAGGATCTCGCGGCGGGCGGCGCCCGCGGCGGCGGTCTCGAGAGCCGGCCGTACCGCGTCGATGAGCTCGGCGTCCCACGTGAGGAAATACGCCTCGGCGAGCGGGTCGTGCTCGGCCTGCGCGACGAGGTCGGCCGCGCGCGCGGCGGG
>JBBDTT010000031.1:0-11344 GCA_040904285.1 Actinomycetota bacterium | reverse complement strand
GCGTATGCGCTAACGATCGTCCATCAGCCCTCGACCTCCGGGATCGCCGCGGGCGGCACGGAAGACCTCGGGCGGACCTCCGGACGGGTGCGCAGGATCGCGAGGCCGATCACGGCCGCGACCGCGCCGGCGGCGTACGCGCCCCGGTTGCTCGTGAGGCCCACGACCGCGCCGGCCGTCACCGGCCCCACGCCGAACCCGAGGTCGACGAACGCGGTGAACGTGCCGACCACGGACCCGCGCTGCGCGGCGGGGGCCGCCGCCACCGCCAGGCTCATCAGCGCCGGGAACGCCAGGGACTGACCAAGCGCGAACACTACGGTCCCCGTGTACAGGCCCGCCGGCGTCGCGAGGATGGTCATCAGCGTCAGCCCGATCGCGGACGTGACGAGCGAGACCGTCGCGGTGCGCCGGGGACCGACGCGGTCCGGGATCCGCGCCCCGAACAGGCGGACCGCCAGGATCACCAGCGCGTAGGTCAGGAACACGAACCGCGAGCCGTCCAGCGCCAGGTCCCGCGCGTACAGCGGCACGAACGATCCGAAGCCCGCGAACCCCCACACGCTCGCGGCGATCACGAATCCGGGGACGAGCGCCGTCCGGTTGATCAGGCCGCCGGCTTCCTCGCCGGGGTCCCTCGCGGGACGGGTGTCCGGGACACGGATGCCCAGGAGAGCCGACACAATCAGGCCGCCGCCCGCGATCAGCCACACCCGGGTGAAGTGCGTGCCGTGCAGGATCCACTCCCCCAGCAGCGGCCCGATCGCGATCCCCGCGTACAGGCCGAGCGAGAAGAACGAAACGGCCTCGCCGCGCCGCTCCTCCGGAGCGAGGTCCGCCGTGGCCGTGGCGGCGCCGGTGAAGAACGCCGCCTCGCCGATGCCGCCGAGCAGGCGCATCGGCACCAGCACCCACAGCGAGTCCGCCAGCGCGTAGCCCGCCAGCGACAGTCCGCCCAGGACCGCACCCCCGACGATCAGGAGTCGCCGGCCCCGCCGGTCGCCGAGGCGCCCCATGAACGGGCGCAGCACGATGGCCGACACCGCGAACGATCCCGACGCGAACCCGACGGCCACGCTGTCGCCGCCCAGCGGGCCCTTCACGAACAGCGACAGCAGCGGGAGCGTCGCTCCGACGGCGATGAAATACGCGAGCGTGGAAACGAGGACGGCGAGGAACGCCGGGGTCAGCAGCGTCGGACGGCGCGCGGCGCGGCGGGACACGGCTTACCCGGAGGAGAGCCGGCGTCCGATGATGAACCGCTGGATCTGGTTCGTGCCCTCGACGATCTGCAGGGCCTTGGCCTCGCGCATGTAGCGCTCCACCGGGTACTCGGTCATGTAGCCGTACCCCCCGAATACCTGCACGGCGTCCGTCGTCACCCGCATCGCCGTGTCGCTCGCCAGGAGCTTCGCCATCGAGGCTCCGATGCTGGAGTCCTGGCCGGCGTCCCGGACCCGGGCCGCCTCGCGGTACAGCCTCCGCGACGCCTCGATCCCCACCGCCATGTCCGCGAGCATGAACTGCAGCCCCTCGAACTCGACGATGGGCTTCCCGAACTGGGTCCGCTCCCGCGCATACGCGACCGCGGCATCGAACGCCCCCTGGGCCAGGCCGGTTGAGGACGCCGCGATCCCCAGGCGGCCTCCGTCCAGGGCGGCCAGGGCGACCTTGAACCCCTCACCCTCCGCGCCGATCAGGTTCTCGCCCGGTACATCGCACCCCTCGAACAGCAGCTCGCGCATCGGCGAGGAGTTCCAGCCCATCTTCTCCTCGGCCTTGCCGAACTCGAACCCGGGCCACCCCTTCTCGACGGCGAACGCGGAGATTCCGGCCGCGCCCTCCCCTCCCGTCCGCGCGAGGACCAGGTAGAACTCGGCCTCGCCACCGTGGGTGATGAACCGCTTCGAGCCGGTCAGCTTGTAGCCGCCGTCGGCCGTCTCCGCCCGGGTCTTGAGGGCGGCGGCATCGGAGCCGCTGGACGCCTCGGACAGCGCGTACGCGCCCAGCCACTCGGCCGAGCACAGTTTCGGCAGGTAGCGCCCCCTGAGGTCCTCCGAGGCGAACTCGTGCAGGCTGAACGCCGCGAGGTGGTGCACCGAGAGCGCCAGGGCCAGCGCCAGGTAGGTCGTGGCGACCTCCTCCAGGACCACCACGTAGGACAGGACGGACTGCCCGCCCCCGCCGTAGGACTCGTCCCACGGGATGCCGGCGAGCCCCATGTCCCCCAGCTCGCGGAACAGCTCGCGGGGGAACGTCTTCGCCTCCTCGTGCCCGGTGGACGCCGGCCCCGCTTTCGTCCGCGCAAAGTCCCGGACCACGCGAACGAGCTCCCGCTGCCCGTCGTCGAGCCCGAAGTCCCGGTCCACGGGGGCAGCCTATCGGAGGTCTCGGAGGGGCCATACTTTCCCTCGATGTCCATCGCCAGCGTCCCCGTCCGTATCGCCGTCGGGGTCGGTGCCTTGTCATGGATGGCGCTGGGAGGATGGGTTCTCCGGAGGTACTGGCGCCGGGTGTCCGCGTACCCCACCCTCGAGATGCGGAGCCTCACCTGGGCCGGCCGCACACGAGTCGCATACGGGACGATCGGCTACAGGCTGATCGATCCCCAGGAGGCAAGCCTGGCCGTGCGCGTCGCCCGGGCGCAGCGAGCTCACTTCGTAGAGACCTTCCTGATCCTCCTCGCGTTCCTCATTCCGGGGATGGTGGCGGGGCTCTGGGCGATCAAGCCGATGCGGCTCATTCCCGTTTCGATCGGACTCGTCGTGAGCTTCGCCGTGTCCTCTCCGTTCATCGTCTGGTGGACACGCAGGCAGAATCTCGCTGGTGAACGCCTGAACGAAGAAGTCATGACCAACCCCCATGAGGCGTGGCCGAAGCCTCGCTTGCTGCCGCGCAGAGCCAGGATCCTGTATGCCGTGGTGTTTGGCGCCGGTCTGGCGCTCTCCCTCACGGAAGGGGTCGGCGAGACTCTCGAGTTCCTCGGGCTCTGGGCGGTTCTCTTCCTTCTCACCTTCTTGCCCTGGTGGGTCATCTGGCGGCGTCCGTGAGCCGGCCTCGGGAGGTAGCGGCGCCTCGGTATGCTGCACCGATGCGGCTGTACAACACGCTGACGAAGCAGGTCGAGGAGCTCGAGCCGATCGACCCCGGGACGGTCACGGTGTACTCGTGCGGGCCGACCGTCTATCGCTACGTGCACGTCGGCAACCTGCGCACGTTCCTGCTCTCCGACGTGCTGCGCCGGAGCCTGGAGCTCGAGGGCCGCGGCGTGAGGCTCGTCATCAACATCACCGACGTCGGGCACATGACCGACGAGGTCTCCGACGCGGGCCGCGACCGCATGGACCTCTCCGTCCAGGACGAGGGCCTCCCGCCCGACGCGATCGCCGAGAAGTACGCGAACGCGTTCTTCGAGGACGTCGACCTGATCGGGATCCGCCGCGCGGAGGCGTACCCGAAGGCGACCGACCACATCGCCGAGATGATCGAGCTCACCGAACGCCTGATCGAGCGGGGGCATGCCTACGTCGTCGGCGGCAGTGTGTATTTCGACGTTCATTCCTTCCCTGGTTATGGAAAGCTCAGCGGCAACACGATCGAGAACCTCCGGGCCGGCCACCGCCAGATCGAGCACGACCCGAACAAGCGCCACTCCGAGGACTTCGCGCTGTGGAAGGAGGCGGGCGCCAACCGCCTGATGAAGTGGGACAGCCCCTGGGGCCCGGGGTTTCCCGGCTGGCACATCGAGTGCTCGGCGATGTCGATGAAGCACCTCGGCGAGCGCTTCGACATCCACATCGGCGGCACCGACCTGAGGTTCCCCCATCACGAGGACGAGATCGCCCAGTCCGAGGGCGCCGTGGGCCACCAGGTCGTGAACCTGTGGGTCCACACCGGGTTCCTGAACATGTCCGGCCTGAAGATGTCCAAGTCCAGGGGCAACGTCCTGCGGATCGGCGACCTGGTCGAGGAGTTCGGCGTCGATCCACTGTCGTTCCGGTACCTGTGCTTCCAGACCCGCTACCGCAGCGAGATGGACTTCTCCCCCGACGCCCTCCGGGCCGCCGACAAGACGGTGAAGCGGATCCGCCAGCGGATGACCGAATGGGCCGGCGAGTCCGGCGAAGGCCTCTCCCCCGCCGCGAAGGAGCTCGACGCGAGGTTCCGGGAGGCCCTGGCCGACGACCTCGACCTCCCGACGGCCGTGACCGTGCTCTCCGAGGCGGTGGGGTCGGCCGACGTCTCCGGCGCCGACAAATTCCGCCTGCTGAGCGAGTGGGACTCGGTCCTCGGGCTCGACCTCCAGCGCGAAGTCGGCGCCGGCGCGCTCCCCGACGACGTCCAGGCCCTCGCTCGCGAGCGCGACGAGGCCCGCGCGGCGAAGGACTTCGCGAAGTCCGACGAGCTCCGCGACCGTCTGACGGGGATGGGCTACGAGGTCATGGACAGCGCGGAGGGCACCAAGGTCCGCCGCCGCCTCTAGGCGGTCGCCCGCCTCGCGCGATTCCGCTTCGTCGCCCGCATCTGCTCGCGGAACCATTCCACGGTCTCGGGGAGGCCCTCGTCGAGCGAGCGCGGCCGGTAGCCCAGTCGCTTCGTGGTCTTCGCGTGCGAGTAGGCGAAGGACTTGCCGTCGGCCGAGGTGATGCCCTCTTTCAGGAACCTCGGGCCGAAGCCGGCCAGCCGGGTGAACGGTCCCGAGATCGGCGCGATGGCCTTGAGCAGGCCGGTGGGGACGCTGAACCGCGGAGGCTTGCGCCCGGCGGCGATCGCCGCGCGCGCCAGCAGCTCCTTCATCGAGGCGACCTGGCCGCCCAGGACGAACTCCTCGCCCGGCTTGCCCTTCTCGAGGGCGAGGATGTGTCCCCGGGCGACGTCGTCGACGTGGACCCAGGTGAACTCGCCGTCGTCCAGCGCCCCGACGACCATCACGCCGCGGATGATCAGGCGGATCCCGCTCGCGACGACCGAGGTGTCCTTGGGGCCGTAGATCCCCCCGGGCATGACCGTGACGATGGGCACGCCCTCCCGGGCGGCCTCCTCGGCCAGGACGTGGGCCGCGTACTTCGACTCGTTGTAGTACGAGCCGAGGCTGTCGGGGTCGGTGTTGCCCGCGCTCTCGGCCGGCAGCTCGCCCGGCGCGTGGGGACCGAGGGCCCCGCACGTCGAGCAGTACACGAGTTTCGCCAGGCCAGTCTCCGTCGCCGCCTCCAGGACGGTGCGGGTGCCGCCGACGTTGATCGCGAACATCCGGTCCCGGTCGGCCTTGCCGACGCCGACCTCGTACCACGCGGCGACGTGGAACCCGCCGTCGCAGCCGTCCATGGACCGCACGACCGACGCCTTGTCCGTGATGTCGCCCTTCGCGATCTCGGCGCCCGCGGCCCTCAGACGAGACGTGTTCGCGCTCGGCCGGGCCAGCGCGACGACGTCGTGTCCGTCCTCGCGCAGGAGCTCCGCCAGGCGGCCGCCCACGAACCCGGTCCCGCCGGAGAGCCAGAACCGGCTCACGAGATGGCGGCCCGCATCGTCTCTTCGAATCCCGCCGACCCCTCGTGGTCGCGGATCAGGGTCGGCGCGGCCATGCTCACCCCGGCCTCGCGGTACTCCTCGATCTTGGACCGGATGGCGTCCGCGTCCCCGGCCGCGATGTAGACGTCGCAGAACTCGGCCGGGACGGCCTCGATCCCGTTCGCGTCGAACGCGTCGAGGACGTCCTGGAAGCCGCCGTTGGCGACCTCCTTGCGGTAGTTGGGGAGCTTCAGGTACGTGTCGGCGAACTGGCGGAACCGGTCGCGGGCTCCGTCCGGGTTCTCGGTCAGCGCGACGGGGACGGCCGCGACGATGTCGAACTCCGCCGGGTCGCGACCCTCCTCCTCGAGGGCTCGCTCCAGGACGGGGCGGATGCTGTCGCGGATCACCGAGGGCGAACACATCCACAGCACGGTCCCGCTCCCGAGCTTGGCCGCCAGCTTGAGCATCCGCGGGCCCATCGCCGCGAACCAGATCGGCAGGTCCGGCCGGGGCCCGGAGGCCGAGACGTAGCGCGCGGTGTGGAACCGGCCTTCGCGCATCGTCGTTCCCGTGCGCAGGACGTCGTGGACGATCTGCGCGTACTCCTCCATCCGCGCCGCCGGCTTGTCGTACGTCAGTCCCCACATGGTCTCGACGGTCAAGGCGTGGCTGACCCCCATGCCGAGCGTGAACCGTCCGCCCGAGGCCTCGTCGAGCGTCGCGGCCTCCATCGCCAGCTGCACGGGGTGACGGGTGGCGATTGGCACCACGCCCGTGACGAGGCGGATCCGCTCGGTCCTGGCGGCGTAGGCGGCCAGGACCTGGAGGGGGTCGCGGAAGACGGTCTGGGTGCAGATGACGCCCTCGTACCCGAGCGACTCGAGCAGGCGGACACGGTCGTAGGACTCATCGAGCGAGCGGCCGGGATCGAGGAAGGAGGCCAGGCGGGCCATAGGGGCGGTATCGTAACCCGGTGGCCGAGCAGCCCTCCGAGCCCGATGGCTCGTCCCGCCCGTCGCTCCCCTGGGTCCTGTTCGCCGTCTCGACCGCCGTCGCGGTCCTCGCCACGAGCGGGTTCGTCTACCTGATCCTCAAGCGAACGACGGGTCCGGTGGAGGTCCTGCACGACTTCTATCAGGCCGTGCACAACGGAGACTGCGAGACGAGCTGGGAGCTGCTGGAGCCCTCCGCCCGGGCGCGAACATTCGAGGAATGGTGCGGAGTGGTGCGGGACCTCGACGTGCCGGCGACGTTCCGAACGGACGCCGTCACCCTGATCGAGGACGATGTCGTGCGGGTGCATGTGGTGGAGCCCGACGGGACGCGCGCGTGGTACGTGCTCACGCGAGGGGACGAGTCCTGGCGGATCGTGGGGATCTCGTCGCCCAATATCCCCGGAATCTGATCAGCCGGCGACCCCGAGGGTCTTGGCGATGTTGGTGCGCAGGATCTCGCTCGTGCCCTCGTAGAGGCGCATCGCGCGGACCTCGCGGGCCCACACCTCGATGCCGAGCTCGGTCATGAAGCCGTTGCCGCCGTGGACCTGGATGGCCCGGTCCGCGATGCGGCCGGCGGTCTCCGTGGCCACGAGCTTGGCCAGCGCGGCCTCCTTGCGGCCGTCGGCCCCGTTGTCGATGTCGTCGGCCAGCTTGTAGACCAGCAGCCGGGCCATCTCCAGCTCCGCGTACGAATCGACCAGGTGGCCCTGCACGAACTGGTTGGCCGAGATGGGGCGCTCGAACGCGACGCGGTCGTTGGCGTACTCCATCGACCGGGCCAGGAGGTACTCGGCGGTCCCCAGGGCGTTCGCCGAGATCTGCAGCCGCGCGCCGTTGATGCCCTTCACGGCGGAGTAGAAGCCGTAGCCGACCTCGCCCAGCACGTTCTCGTCCGGGACCTCGACGTCCTCGAAGGTGAGCTCGGCGGGGTTCTGCCACGGCGACATGGTCCGCTGCAGGCGCGTCACCGAGTACCCCTTCGAGTCGGCGTCCACGAACAGGGCGGTGATCCCGCCCTGGGCGCGCTTCTCGGCGTCGGTGACGGCGAAGACCAGCGCGAAGTCGGCGTAGTCGCCGCCGGTGATGAAGTGCTTGCGGCCGTTGAGGAGCCAGCCGCCGTCGGTCTTCTCGGCCTTCGTCTTGATGCGGGTCGCGTCGGAGCCGGCGCCGGGCTCGGTGAGGGCGAAGCAGGTGGTCTTGTCCGCGCGGACCAGCGGGGCGAGGTACTTCTCCTTCTGGACGTCCGTGCACCCGAGGTAGATGGGCGTCGGGCCGGTGACGATCGGGAGCAGCGCCTCCTGGCCGGACAGGATCGAGCCTCCCCGGTGGATCTCCTCGTGGAGCAGCACCTGGCCGAGGTACGGCAGGCCGGATCCGCCGACGTCCTCCGGCATGTGCGCGGCGTAGAACCCGAGCTCGGCGGAGCGCCTGCGGAGCTTCATCCGGTCGTCCTTGATGCCCTCGTACACCGACGTCTCGAGGATCTCCTCGCGGTGCTCGTCCTCGATGGGCTTGACCTCGCGCTCGATGAACTGGCGGAGCGAGCTGCGGAGCTCGACGAGCTCCTCCGGGATGTTGACGAGCGCCACGGACGAACCTCCTCGGACGGCCGGCAGGGACACTCAAACCTACCACGCGGTAGGTCGCTGTTCCTGCCCTGCCGTCCAGCTCAGTTGACGAGCTGGAGGTCTCTGGGGGCGTGGTTGAGGCGCTGGGCGCCGTCCTCGGTGATCGTGACGATGTCTTCGATGCGGACCCCGAACTGGCCCTCGAGGTAGATGCCGGGCTCGATCGAGAAGCACATGCCCGGCTTCAGGGGCTCCTTGTTGCCGGTCACGATCCAGGGCGGTTCGTGCTCCTCGAGGCCGATACCGTGGCCGGTCCGGTGGATGAACCGCTCGCCGTAGCCGTTCATGTGGATGACCTCGCGGGCGGCGAAGTCGACCTCTTCCGCGGCCACCCCCGGCTTGGCCGCCGCGAAGGCGGCCTCCTGGGCCTCGGCCACGACCTCGTACACGTGGTGGAAGTCCCTCGGCGGCTTCTTCCCCACCGCGACCGTGCGGGTCACGTCGGAGCAGTACCCGCCCACGCTCCCCCCGAAGTCCATCACGACGACGTCGCCGGACCGGATCGACCGGCCGCCGGGTTCGTGGTGCGGCGAGGCCCCGTTCGGACCCGACGCGACGATCGTGAAGTTCACCCGGTCGTGGCCGCCCAGTTCGACCAGGAACGACGAGAGCTGCTCGGCGACCTCCTCCTCGCGCAGGCCCTCGAACCGGGTGCCGATGATCCGGTGGTAGACCTCGTCGGCCCCCCGGGCGGCCCGGCGGAGGGTCTCGACCTCGTCGGAGTCCTTGATCTCCCGCAGCCGGGCCAGCACGTCCGAGGCCGGCTCGAACCGGGTCTCCCCCGCCTCGGCCTCCAGGCGCAGGAGGTGGAACGCCCACATCCGGTCGGCGACCCCGACCCGCTCGCTCCCGGACAGCAGCCGGGCGAGGCGGGAGTAGGGCTCCTCGCCGTCCTTCCAGGACTCGAACTCGGCGATCTCGCGCAGTCCGGCCTCCTCGGCGCGGGGCCGCTCGAGCTCGGGGACCACCAGCACGGGGTCGCGACCGGGGCGGACGACGAGGGCCGTCAGGCGCTCGAGCGGCGGCGGGTCGTAGCCGGTCAGGTAGATCAGATCGGCCGACGGGGACACGACGAGGGCGCCCAGGCCGGCCTCGGCGGCCGCCGTCGCCGCGCGCTCCAGCCGTTTCGTCAGGTCCTGGGCCACGGCGGGATCATACGTTCGGCTACGATCCGCCCGCCGTGTTCGAGTTCTCCGCGGGAACGCGCGACGCCGCCCTGGACCGGATGGGCGACGAGCCGGTGGACGTCCTGGTGATCGGCGGAGGCGTGACCGGGTGCGGCGTGGCCCTCGACGCGGCCACGCGAGGCCTGTCCACGGCGCTCGTCGAGCGGGACGACTTCGCCTCGGGCACCTCGGGGCGTTCCTCGAGGCTGATCCACGGAGGACTGCGCTACCTGCAGACCGGGGACCTCGGGGTGGTGTACGAGTCCCTCCGCGAGCGAGAGACCCTCCGGCGGCTGGCGCCTCACCTGGTGCGCCCGCTGGCGAACTTCGTCCCCGCGGTCCGGCCCCAGCACCGGATCCCTCTGCGCACGGGGCTGCTGATCTACGAGACCCTCGCGTGGGGCCGCAACATCCGCCGCCACCGCGTCGTGGGGCCCGCCGAGGGCGGCCGGCTCGCCCCGGGCCTGGCGAAGCCCTCCGGCGGGATCGTCTACTACGACTGCCGGACCGACGACGCGCGCCTGACGGTCGAGGTGGCCCGCGCGGCCGCCCGTGCCGGAGCGCTGGTCGCCAACCACGCCTCGGTGGAGGCAATCGACCGGGGGACGAACGAGTATCGCGTCACGGTGCGGGACCGCCTCGGCGACCGCACCCGGTCGGTCCGCGCCCGCACCGTGGTCAACGCGGGCGGGGTCTGGGCCGAGGCCGTCCAGGCCCTCGCCGACAGCACGCCGGTACGACTGCAGCCGTCCAAGGGGATCCACCTGGTCTTCCGGGCCGAGGACCTGCCGATCAAAGCGTCCGTCGGGCTGCGCTCCGGGGCCCACGACGGGCGGTTCGTGTTCCTGGTCCCGTGGGGGCCGCGGGTCTACGCGGGGACCACGGACACGCCCTACACGGGCTCGCTGGACGATCCCGGCATCGACGAGGACGACCGGGAGTACATCCTGCACGGCGTGAACCGGGCGTTCGGCACCTCGCTCACCTTCGAGGACACGACGGCGTCGTGGGCCGGGCTGCGGCCTCTCCTGGCGAAGGCGACCTCGAAGGCCACGCGCGACATCTCGCGGCGCCACGTGATCCTCGAGGACCCCCCGCGTCTGCTCACGGTGACCGGAGGCAAGCTCACCACGTATCGCCAGATGGCCGAGGACGTCACGGACCGGCTCTGTGGGCTGCTTGACGCCCCCGTCCGGTGCCGGACCGACCGCGTCCCCCTCGGGCTGAGCCGGCCGTATCTGACCGAGCTGGGCAGCGCGGCGACCGAGGCCGAGCGCCTGGGCCTGGACCCCGACGCGGGGCGGCGGATGGTGAACCGGTTCGGCGACGACTGGACGGTCGCTCTCGAGCGCATCCGGCAGGACCCGGGCCTGGGCGAGCCGCTGGTCGAGGGCCTCCCCCCGCTGCGCGTGGAGGTTCCCCTGGCCCACGAGCGGGACATGGCGCTGACCGACGAGGACGTGCTGGTCCGCCGGACCCGGCTGACGACGCTCGACGCGAAGCTCGCGTCCCAGGTGAAGCTGTAGGGCTACCGGAACCAGGCCGGGGCCCGCACGACGAGCTCCACGTTGCGGTCCTTGTACTCCCCGAGGCCCCCGCCGTCGTAGCCGCCGTGCGGGTCGTTCGAGGACAGCTCCCGGTGGATCGAGGCGAGCTGCGCGATACCCGTCGCGCCGCGGGGGTCGGCCGGCGCGTCGTGGTCGATCATCGTGCACCAGATCGAGATCGTCCCGTCGCCGTTCTTCACGAACTCGACGGTCCGCGTCTGGATGACCCAGTCGCACTGCGAGGCCGTGGTGATCTCCCAGAACCCGTTCGTGCGCCGGGCCGGGTCCGGACGGGCCTGGATCTCGTTGCGGTGGGTGTGTCCGCTGAACCACGCGATCAAGTTCGGGAACCGGTGCAGCAGGGCCATCACCTCGTCGCCCATGATCCGGGGCAGGTCGTTGTCGGCCAGGTCGAACGGGTTCGGGATGATCACCGGGTTGTTCAGCTCCCCCGACGCGTGGTGGCCGTAGAGGATCACCAGGCGGTCGCG
>JBBDTT010000030.1:0-11407 GCA_040904285.1 Actinomycetota bacterium | reverse complement strand
TCCTGGCTGAAGCTGCTCCGGCCGGCGATCGACGATCTTCGGGCCTACTCGGACCTCGACCGCTCGGCCGACCTCCAGATAGACGCGCCCTTGATCGGTAGATACCTCGACGGCGTCAACCTCGGCGTCCCACTCCCCGCCGATTCCTTCGCGAGCGAGTCCGCCGAGTGGACCCTCATCCCCAAAGTCGAGCGCATCGAGCTCAAACAGAGTGGAGAACTCGTCGAAGGGATCGGGCTCGGCCGTGTGCTCGGCTCCGGCGAGTACCACGACCGCTCGGGGTGAGCCTTGCGGCGCCGTGGGCGATGGTGGAGGCTCGGACCCAAGGAGCGTCTTCCAAGCTCGACTGCGGACCTCGGAACTGCCCCAGTGCTCACGAGCGGCGTGTACCGCGGACACCTTGGAAACCGAGCTGCTACCCGCCTCTTCCCCGAGGACGAGAACGTGAACCTCAGGGCTCAGACCTGAGAGCACTCGATGCCAGTCCCACGGGGGCGGTTCGCCGATTACCAGCGCGCGCGGCCAGGTGCCTTGCCGGTGCAGCCTTCCTACCGCGGAGACACTGAGAGGCCCCACCTGCTCCGCATTGGGATCGGTGCCCAGCGCATCCAGCAGGGCACGCGACGCCGTGCGCGTCCGTGTGACGACGAGTGTCTCCGTGTCGCTCTCGAGAAACTGCTTCACCTCCGTTTCGAACGGGTTGCCGGTCTCGAGGGCGGCCCGCAAATCAGCGGTATCGCTCGCGAGGATAGTGGCGATCTCGGCTGCGTCGCCGGAGAGGGTCGATGCCCACGCCATCACCTCATGTTCGAACGTGCGCGTGGCTCGCGCCGCCCAGGGGGGCAACCCACCGAATCGATCGAACCGCTCCGGCCTGCAAGGTAGCGAGGTCAGCGTGGCAAGGTGATGCCAGGCTATCGAAAGCCCGCGCTCCAGGTGCCTGTCGGATCGGTCTGGTGACAGGCTGCGGAGCAACCGAAGGTCCTCCCTCACTCGTGCGAGTGCCTCCTCGGCTTGGGGATGGCGAACGACGGTGACTGTGACGCCAACGCCCTGGGCGATGACGCCGAGACGATCGGCCGCGACGGAGAACGCGACGGCTCCTCGCCCCTGATCCGGTTCGAGGTCGGCGTTGAGGCGTGCCACATCGGAGTCCGCCCAGCCCCAGATCAAACGACCGTCCCGCTCGGCGCCGCCGAGTGTGCGGTCAAGGGGGTCGGAAAATACCTCTACCGAAAGATGATCGCCCTCGACGCGAACCGGCCCCGAAAGATGGTCCACGACCAAGAAGTCCACTGGCCATCCGGAGCAGCGCTGGCCCACCAGCAGCCCCCGGATCTTCCGCCCTCCCAACGGGCTCTCACCCTCTGGCCCGGCCCGGAAACAGGGAAATACGTCTGCGACTGGCGCACGATCCCCCAGAGTGGCGATACGGAGCGAGTCCCACGTGCGCGACGCCATGGTCGTGTCGGCAGTCACGAGACCGATAGACGCCGATCTGTTGCCCATCACCAGCTGATGGAGAAGCAGCTCTGCCGCGATGAGAACGGCAACCTGACCTGCTGGCGCCGGATAGACGAGGTCAATGTCGTGGCGCGTGGCAACCGCGAGATCAATGAGGGCGAGCGCAACTTCATCAACCCAGCAGAGATCGACGCGGCGCGGACCGCGGTCGTCCTCGAGGACGAGTCGGCGGCCGCGCGCGATGCTGACCAGGCTCGTGGCATCCTGAACGTCGAGGAGCTCTTCGTCCCATGCCCTTACCACGGGTACCACGTCAGGCCGACATCGTGGCTGGGTCCGTCCGAGCAAGATCCGATGGCCGGCCCGCTCCGACACCCTTCCATCGGTTGCGGCACTGTCTCATTCGGATCCATGCCTGCTGATACTGGCGCGAGTCTGATCCAGCCCCGATGCCCCCTTTACCCCGTTCCGCGAGGCTTGGTCGATGAGCCTGAGGACATGGGCTGCTGCTTCCGAAGGCACTTCATGCTCCCAGAAACGCAGGATCGTCCAGCCGGTTCGCCTCAGCAGAGTGTCAGTTGCGGCATCACGTCGGCGGTTGGAAGCTAGTTTCCTGGCCCACCAAAGCTTGTTCGCCTTGGGCGCGGTTGCGTGTCGAGGACAACCGTGCCAGTAGCAGCCGTCGACGTACACGACGACGCGCGGTCTCACAAAGACGATATCCGCCCGACCGCGGATGCCGTCCAGTCGCCTGTCGACGACATAGCGCAACCCACTTCTATGGAGTTCCGACCGCAGCGCGAGCTCGGGGGCCGTGTCGCGTTGCTTTGTCGCCCTCATCCGTTTGTGCGCTTCACTGGAAGATGCTGAGGGCACGTCGGCGCGCGGTGGCCGCTGACGTCTCCGAGCCTCGGACCATCTCGCGGCCGGGCGAGCTCCGGCTGCGAGTCGGGCGGTAGCGTTGGTGTAGGGCTCTAGTCCCAGAGATCGCAACGCCTGCTCTATTAGAGCAGCTGTGAGCACGGGAGGTACCGCATTCCCAATCAATTGTGCGAGCGAGCCCCTCTTCGAGACCGCGCCGAAGCTCCAGAAGTCGGGCAGCATTTGTAACCGGGCTGCCTCGTGAGGCGTGATAGTCCGGCGCTTGGACGGGTGCACGTACCTGCCCTGGCCCATCGAGCCAAACCCCGTCGTGACCGTCTGCGCGGGCTTGTTCCAGCGAAGCCGGCCGTACATCGAGTTGTAGCTATGGTCCGATCGATGACAAGGGGGACGCTCTGAATTGGGCAGGTCGTACTTCCGATTCCGAAACAGCCACGCAATCCGACCGATATTGTCGGCACTTGGCACACCCGCCGAATCAAAGATGCCATCGCGTTCGATGGTCTCAAGATCTCTGATCGCCCAGCTGACAGTCCGTTTGGGATGGTCCGCGCATCGCTGTGGGAGATTCGCGACGATGTCGTCCACGCGAATGTCGGCTCGACGTGACGCGAACACGACGTGTCGCCGCCGGGCTTGAGGCGCACCTAGTCGGGCGATGTCGAAAACCGCTTCTGTCACCGAATACCGAGCGGCCCGCAGGGCCTCGACCGTGGCTTCGACCACCTTCTCGACATCGTGAGTGACCGTGGGAACGTTCTCGATCAGCACCAGCCGCGGTCGGAGTACCTCGGTGGCCCGAGCCATGCGCGCATAGAGCGCATTCCGAGGGTCGTCCCGACGCGTGCGGTTGTTCAGATCGGAGTGGCCTTGGCACGGAGGCCCACCGACAAGGACATCAACCTTGCCCACCTGCCGCTTCAGGCTCCGCTCAGCGCGCGTTGAGGGACTTCCGAGCTTGCCATCGAAGAGGGTCTCAACGCCGACGGTCCTAACAATGGCTCCTGGCAGATTCGCTTGGTATACGGCGGTCGCGTCGGCGTCGGTGTCGACCGCCAACCGTACGTCGATCCCCAACCCGAGGCGCCGAGCTGCCTCGGCCACGCCCAGGGTCAGGCCTCCACACCCGGCAAAGAGATCGACCACCCGAATCCGCGGCCTGAGCGCTTCGTACGGTGGCGGTGGGGATCGAAGGAAAGATGCGTCTTCTTGGCAGACGGCGCAGGCATTCGTCATCCCGCCTCGCTTCCGTTCCCCCATCGTTTGCTTCGATCCTCCTACCTATGACCCGGGTCAGCCAAGACGGTGGCCCCCTCTTGGTCAACTCTCGATCGCTTCCATCACCTCACGGGTACGGTTGGTCGACGAGGCCGCTCAAAGGCCCGCAGCTGGGTCCTGGCCCGCGGCCCGCTTCCGGGCCTCCTCGACTCGAGCGAAGGTCGGAGGTCAGGGCCGCCTTGGGGAGCGACTTCTCAAGCCGGGCGCGCTGCCCTTCGAATCTCCGTTGGGCGGACCCGCCGGCCTCGTTCATCGCGCTCAGCATCCCGGAGCCGGGCCCTTTGGATCAAGGCCCGGCTCCGAGTTGCCTGCCCGTTACTGCTCAGCCGGCCACGCGTCGCTGATGGCCTGCTTGAGGGCCTCGCTCACGCCGACGGCCTCGGTCCGGGTCACCAGCTGGAGACCCGACCAGTCGTAGCGGTTCCGGAGAACGGCCCACGCGTTGCGGATCCGGGTGCGCCACGACCTGTGCCACCAGTTGCGGTGCTTCGTCAGCAGCTGGATGTCGATGTGGTTCCCACGGGGGTCAGGGTCGCCGGAGAACCACAGGATCCGAACCACGCAGTCGTGGCAGACGGTCTCCACCACGCGAGTGTCCATGCCATCCACTGGATGACCTCCTCCCCGCCGGGACGGTCCCGGCTTGGGCCAGGAGGCCTCCGCATCCGGAGATGGCCATCAATCTCACGGGCCGTTCCTATCACATGGGCTTGCCGCCGCCAGCCTGGGAGAGGGCCAAACAGTTCGGACGCAAGTCGCCAATCTCCGCCAAGGTCACCGACCGTTACGCGGTCTGGTGGCGAACCCGAGGTCGCGGCCTTCTTCAGGTAGTCCCTACGCCACATCGGCTGCAGTCGTGTCACACACAAGCTACACGGCCGCAACTGAGGATCGCTACAAATAGCGCCGAGGGATCGCGACTCCCACAACGTGGCGCAGGCGTTTCCACCCGCGATGCCAATCCCGAGCTCACCAGTCCTCGAGCGCGGCGCACGCTTCGTAGCTGGATGCCGTGCCGAGTCCCCGTACCGTGCCACGGCCGCTGGCGTCGTCGGCGATGCAGAACGTCTTGCCAGAGTCGCTGTCGGCGTTCAGAACCACGATGCCGGAAGACGCGTGCGCGATCCCCACGGCGTCATCCCCGGGGGGTGCTCCCGGGCCGACGACCCAGGCAATGGTGGGCTCGATCGCACCGCCGGCCCCGGCGTCGAACCCCGTATAGGTGTCGTCGTCCGTGAAGTACACCTTCGCGGCGACGAGGGCGTTTCGCAGGTCTGACTGGGCCGCGCGGTCCTGGGCCCTCGCCCGGGCGGTGCCGAACTCGCCGAAACGACCGAACACGCCCGCGAGGATCACGAAACCCACGATCGCCAGTACGACGGCGACACCGCCGAGGACCATCCCCGCCGTGGCCATCCCCCGATTGACGGGCCGCCCCCGGCCGATCCCACCGAACACCAAGGCCAGGACGCCGCAGATCAGGGCGATGAAGGCGGTGAGCGGAATGAACCCGAAGACGACTCCGATGATCCCCAGCACGAGACCCGCAACGGCGAGACCGTTCCCCTGCTGGACGACGGCAGGCACGACATGCGCCGGCGCAAACGCCGTGGGGCCCTCGAGGCGTGCGTATTCGCTCCAGGCCTCGCTCCATCCGGTCGGCGTCTGAGGCCAGCGGCGCAGCGGGGCTCCCTGCGCGACGGCGTCCCACAGTGCGTACTCACCTTGCGCGACGCCGAGAGCGTAGCGATGACCTCGATGCGTGACCCGGACGTCAGACGGTCGGGGCGCAGGCGGCAGGTCCGGTGGAGGCGCCGCGGAGTGCTCGCGCGGCGAGGAAGTGACCGGCGGTCCGGCGCGGGGGGGTGGTGCAGAAGACGCGTCGCCCGGCGGGGGTTCGTCGGGCCTGGGCGGGGTCAAATCGAAGCTCATACTGGCTTCCTTCCGGACGGGCGTTCGCGGTGATTCTCACCGCCCGGCGCATCGCAGTCCAGGGCGTCCTCCGATGAGATCGTGAGGCGCACCGGGAAGATGCTCCAGGTCCGCGCCCAAGCCCTAGTTGCCTCACGTCAAGATGCCCGCGTACGGCCGCTTCGTTGCCTCACGGAAGATGCCCGCGAAGCTCCGGGGGCCTTCACCTCCTTTCGCTTGGGAGAGTGCTTCATCCGGTTGATCCGCAGAAGCCGGTGCTGGAGGCCGGTGAGCTGTCGCCGCAGCTCGACCGGATTGAGCTCGAGGAAGCGCTCGGTGAGGGCGGCCTTGGTCTTTGCCGGGACGTCGGGGGAGGCCAGGACCCGCTGGTAGGGGGTCTGGGCGACGTCGTAGCGGCGGGTGAGCTTGGCGCCGTCACGGGTCTTCTCGATGAGCTTCATGGTCGGGGTGAAGAAGTTCACGAGCAAGCCGAGAACGCCATAGAGCTCGTTCAGACAGGCCAGCTCCTTGGGGGTGTCGAACCGGGCGTAGCCCACGTTCTGGCGGACGGCCGTCCAGTTCTTCTGCTCGACATGGGCGTTGTCGTTCTTGCGGTAGGCCCGGGACCGGGTGAACGTGATCCGGTTGGCGACGCAGTAGCGAAGGAGCTCGGCGTTGATGAACTCGCTCCCGTTGTCCGAGTCCAGGCCCCGCATCGGGAACGGCAGCGAGGTCCGGATCTCGTCGATGGCCTCGAACACCCACCGCTGCGCCTTGTTGGGGACCGCCCGGAGCTCCGTCCACGTGGTGTTTACGCAGGTCAGGTCCAGGGTCTGGCAGAACTCCCCGCGGGAGCTTCCCCCGTCGTGTCCGACCAGGTCGGCCTCGAAGAACCCGGCCCGGCGATCGTCCCAGTCGGCGAAGGTGCGGATCGGGATCTGGCACTTGAGCAGCGTGCCGGGCTTGGTTCCGGATCGTCCCCCAACCCCCAGGCGAAGACGATCGGGAGCCAGGCGACGGTCGATGGTCGCCGGGGACATGACCAGGAGCTTGGCCCGGACCTCCGGCGCGAGCACCAGCTCGCCGTGTCGCTCCATCGCCTCCACGATGTGGGCCATGAACGGGGCCAGGCGCTTGCCACACGGCCCGCCGAGCGTCGCCCACACCCTTCGGAGCGGCTCGAGCACGTCCTCGCCGTAGACGGGAGGCCGGCGCCGGCCGCCCCGCGGCTTCGGTTCGTGGCCCCGCCACGCCCGCCGCAGCGCCTTGCGAGCGTGGTCTCTCGACCATCCCGTCAGCGCGCACAGCTCGTCCAGGATCCTGCCCCGCTCCGTCTTCGACGCCCTCCGGTACCGCTTGGCCGTCTCCTTCGTCACCGCCCGTCGTTCCGCCATCGTGAGCCCCACCGCCACCCTCCCCGGACTCGCGAGGCCGCGGTCCGAAGGGTGGCTCCTTCGCGGGCATCCTTAGGTGAGGCAACGAATCGATTTGGCGGGCATCTTGGGTGATTCAAATCGAAGCCTTGACGGACGGGCGCTGGGGCGGACACGATACGCATGCATGCGTCCGCGCCGCGCCCTGGCCCTCCTCGCCCTTGCGACGATCTGCTCGACGGTCCTGACGATCGCGCCGTCGCGCGACGCGGAGGCTGCCGGGACCTGCGGCCCGATGGACGTGGCGATTGTCCTGGACTCGACCACGTCGATGGACTCGGCGATCGCCGCCGTCAAGCGCGACCTCGCGGCGTTCGTCGACACGGTGGAGACAGCGTCGGGAGGCGACTACCGCCTGTCGCTCGTGACGTTCCACGTCGGCGTCGACGTGCGCGTCCCGTTCAGAGCGCGCAACGGCGGCGCGATCCGGGGCGCGCTCGCCGCGACCGGTCCGGACGGCGGAAGCGACCTCCCCGAGGCCTGGGACGAGGCGCTCGAGACCGTGATCACCTCGCGGCCGGCGAGCGAGGCCGAGGACCAGGAGGGTGCCGTCGGGAAATGGCGTGACGGCGTCACTCGACTGATCGTGCTCATGACGGACGCAAGGCCGGCCGGCTTCGACGACGATCTCGATCCCGACGACCTCGATCACGCGATGGCCATGGCCGACCTCGCCACCGAGGAAGACATGCGTCTGTCGACGTTCTTCGTCGCCAGCTCCCGGAGAGAGCCCGAGGCCGAGGAGGTCCTGCGTGAGGTGGCGCGGCGCGGCCGGGGCGCGCACTTCCGGACCTCCGAGGACGGGTCGAATCTCGACCAGGGCCTCGGGCTGGTGGTGGAGGCGTGCGGAGCGGACTCGGACGGGGACGGGCTCTTCGACCTGTGGGAGACCGAGGGATACGACGCCGACGGCGACGGCACCATCGACGTCGATCTGGCGGCCATGGGAGCCGATCCCGAGCACATGGACGTGTTCGTCCAGGTGTCGTGGATGCAGAGCGACGAGGCGGCGCCGTGCTACCTCTTCGTGTTCTGCCCGCCGCCGTTCGATCGCTCCCACGAGCCCGATCCGGAGGCGCTGGAGCGCGTGGTGCAGGCGTTCGAGGCGGCTCCCGTGGAGAACGAGGACGGCGAGAGCGGCATCCGGCTCCACATCGACGCCGGCGCCTTCTCCCCGGTCACGAACGCGATCCCGGTGGAGCTCCGTGAGGGAGGCCCGGTCGCCGAGCACCTCGACGTCCTGCTCCAGCCGGGGAACGACCCGTTCAGCGAGTACTTCAGGATCCGCGAGGCGAGCCTGTCTGCGGCGCGGGCGCCCCTGTTCACGTTCGCGCTCTACGCCCATCACCTGGCCAGGAACTGCTTGTTCGAGTCCTTCCTGTGCGACGACAACTACGGGATCGCCGTCGACATCCCGTCCGACGGATTCATCGTGGCCGAGCGACGCATCGGGTCGGTCGGCTTCGAGGCCGCGCTGTTCATGCACGAGCTGGGTCACACCCTCGGGCTCCACCATGGCGGCAGCGACGACGTGAACGGGAAGCCGAACTACCTCTCGGTCATGAACTACTCGTTCGCGTTCCTCGAGGGGCTCGCCAGGGAGGGCGGGCCACCCCTGCTGGATTACTCGCGCTGGGAGCTCGCCCCGCTGGACGAGCGAGGCGAGCTCGACGAGCCGCTCGGCGTCCAGCCGCTCGAAGGGCAGATCCTGCCCCCCGGGTTCCTGACGGTCAGGTACTGCGGCTCGGCCGACGACGAGCAGGAACCGGAGCCCCTCGACGGTCCGCAGGACTGGAACTGTGAGGACGGCGCCGAGGAGTCAGGCGTGCGCGCCCTCGTGCATCGAGCGTTTCCAGAGGTCTCCACCTACGAGCGCCTGCAGACGTGCTCCGAGGTCGACTCCGACCGGGCGCAGCTCCTGTGCAGCCATGAGGACTGGTCGGCCCTGAGCTTCACGGGAGGCGTCCGAGGAGGGCTCGAATCAGAGTTGAGCCCCGACGCGCAGCTCGACGAAGGGCTGACCCCGCGGAACTACTTCGCCACCTCGAAGCCCTTCGCCGTCGACGTGGAAGGAGGCGGCGAGTTCTCCGCTTCGCCGGGTTCAACCAACCTGGTGGTTCCGTTCCTGGTCCGCAACGCCGGGGAGACCGACGACACGTACGCGCTCTCGGTCTCCTCGGACGGGAACGGGGACGCGCCGGAGGCAGCCCTGCTCGACACGGAGCTCGAGGTGCCTGCCGGCGAAGAAGGACTCGGCGCGGTGCGCCTGAGCATCCCCGGGGACACGGACGAGGAGGACGCGTTCCGCTGGGTGGTGAGCGTTCAGTCCCGCGGCTCGGAGACGACCTCCGCGTCGGTGGTCGTGGCCGTCCAGGTCACCGACGAGGATCCCGCCGCGCCCGAGGAGGGCCGCCTCACCGTCGTGGGCTCGCCGGCGCGACCGGGCGACGAGATGGTGCTGCGGGGCGAGGGGTTCGCGGACTCGGCACCGGTCGTGGCGTCGATCGCGGAGGGAGAGACCATCCTCGGCGCCGTTCAGGCGGACGCGAGCGGGTCGGTTCGCGCCGCGTTCGTCGTGCCCGCGCTTTCGACGGGGTGGCACGACGTGCACCTGACGGGGCCCGGAGAAGGTGGCGAGGGGGCGCTGCATCTCTCCGGGACGCTCTCCGTGGCCGAACCACGGGAGTCCGCGGCTACGGGCTCATCCGGCCCGTGGGTCTGGATCGGGTTCGGGCTCGCCGCGCTCGTCGCGGTGGGCGGCGCTGCGGTTCTCTGGCTTCGCGGACGGAGCCGTCGCCGCACGAGAGCTGTGGACGTCCCCCCGAGACCAGATCGCGAACCACCTTCCGCGTGAGGTGATGCGACTCAGCCGTCCTATATGTCCAGGCCCAGGGTCGCTCACCGGGGCTCGGGGCGACCACCGTGTCAGACCCTCCCGCTACATTGCGCCCGACGGCGAGGGTGCTCGGCCGCTGCATGTGACGAACATGCTTTATTGTGGAGCGCATGTCGAAGATGATCCAGATCCGCAACGTCCCGGACGACGTCCACCGCGCGCTCAAAGCCAAGGCCGCGCGGCTGGGAATCTCCTTGTCCGACTACCTGCTGTCGGAGATCCGGCCGCTGGCCGATCTTCCGACGGTCGAGGAGCTCGTGGACCGCATCCGCGCTCGCCGGCGGGCAGGCGCGGGGGTGGACGGAGCCGCCCTGATCAGGGAGCTTCGCGGACCGCTTCCGTGATCGTCCTGGACGCCTCGGCCGTGGTGCAGCTCCTGGCCGGGGGCGGCGACTGGGACTGGGTGTCGGAGCGGGTCCTGGAGCACGCCGGCGAGCTGTGCGCCCCACACCTGCTCGACGCCGAGGTCCTCTCGGCGATCCGGGGACTGGTCCTGGGCGCGCGGGCCCGGCGCTCGGAGGCCGAGGCGATGCTGGCCGACTTCCTGGACCTGAAGCTGACCCGCTATCCCCACGGGCCCCTCTTCGCCAGCGCGTGGAGCCTGCGCAAGGCGATCACGGCGTACGACGCGCTGTACGTCGGGCTGGCGCAGGCACTCGACGTGCCGATGGTGACGACCGACCGCGCGCTGGCTCGAGCGGCCCGCCGCCATGTGCGTGTCCTGGTCCCCGCGCGCTGAGGCCTCCAGGTCCCCGGTCAGTCGCCGAGGCGGCTCCAGAACTCGGTGGGGATCCCGTGGATGTCAGTGCCGAGGCGTAGCCTGATACGTGAGGAGGTCATGTCCATGAAGGAGTCGACGAAGGACGTCGCCGCGCCGCGAGAGGTCCTCGACCGCCCGGAGTCTCAAGCGGAGATCGAAGCGGGGATCCAGAGGGCGCGTGAGGGCCGGACCACCCCCGGGATGACCTCGGACGAGATCCGAGAGTTGGCGCGTGAGCACCCGGCCGTGGAGGCTTGACCTCGACTCCGACGCCCGCGTCCTCCTCCCGTGGCTGGAGTCGAACCCTCCCCCGCAGGTCCGCGCACGTGTCATCGACCTGTTGCTTGGACCGTACTGACGCCCCATCAGGAGGACCGGTCAGTCTCCGAGGCGGCTCCAGAACTCGACGGGGACTCCGGCGGCGTCGAGCTCGCGGCGCACGTGGACGTCGTCCAGGCCTCGGCGCTCGATGAGGGTCAGGATGTCCGGGCCGGGTTCGCCGCCGAGGGCCGCGACCGCCGCCTCGACGTGTTCGGCCCGGATGCGCAGCTCCCACTCGTACTCGCGGAGGCCCTCGCCGAAGATCTCCTCCACGCCGTCGCCGAGGTCCTGGCCGGTGAAGACGACGTCCCCGTTCTCGGCGCGGGCCACCTCCAGATGACGGCTCCCCTTGGCGTCGTGCCTCGCCCTCAGGACGACCTTGCGCGGCCGGCCCGCACCCTGATCCGCGGCGCCGGTGACGAGGAACGCGTTGATCGTGAACGAGTTCGGCACGGGGCCGCC
>JBBDTT010000029.1:0-11446 GCA_040904285.1 Actinomycetota bacterium | reverse complement strand
CGAACCGACCGAAAGGAACGACATGCGCACTCGCGTCATCCTCCTCGCCTCCCTCTGCGTGCTCGCCCTCGGCGCGTGCGGCGGCGATCCCGACCCGGCGGCCACGACCCCCGGCGCCGCGTCGCCGACCTCCGAGTCCCCCCTGCCCGGGCCGATCTCGCCGGGGCAGCGCTACACGAGCGGGACCGCGACCGCCGAGGTCACGGGCGGCCGCACCGAGTCCTTCGAGGCGGCTCTCGACCCCGAGGCCCAGGACCCCGGCTTCTACGACGAGGACTTCGTGGCGGTGTTCACCGCGGAGAACGGCTGGCACCTCCGGTTCAGCTTCACCCCCGTGGGCGTGGGGCCGACCGAGGACGACTTTGTCGAGGTGGGGATCCCCGGCGGCGGCATCTCGGACCCGGAGTTCTACTACGACCGCTTCGAGGAGTGCGAGACGACGCTGACGCAGTTCGACTCGGCCGGGGTGGCCGGCACCTACACGTGCATCGACCTCCCCAACGCCGAGGAGCCCGACACGCAGACGATCGATGTCCAGGGGACGTTCTCGGTCACCCCGTAACCGGGTGGAGGTGATTGGACGGTATTTCGAACCGCGACTGGCACGACGCCATCGGGAGGCTTATCCAGCCGTAGAGTCCAGCGGCCCGGTCCACCTCAGGATATCCACACCTCGAGAGGGTTCGAGGGCAAACACGTACCGCTCGTTTCGCGCGCTTGATGCCCACTCGGCTGCCGCCGTTTGAGCCACCGCTGGAAGGAAGTGCCCGACCTCAGCCATCCTCCCTCGGGAATCGACCCCCACGAAGCGGGTCCCATGGTCGGCATGGCCCACGACCACGAGCCCGCCTGTCCGAAACCGCGGATGGGCGTCGAAGCCGCCCGTATTGCACCCCAACGCGGTGGTCGCCCGCGCGTTGCCGTCGACATACCAGCCGGATCGAACCCGGAACGCGTCGATGGGTCGGAAGGCGCCGGTCTGTCGAAAGCGGCGGGCATCGTAGGTAAGCAACGGCCCCTGATTGTCCTCCCGGCATTCGATGGCTTCGCCCGCCCATGCCGCCGTAAGGAGTACGAAGCGATCCCGGCCAGCCCGTGGCCAAGACGCGCTCTGGAAGCGGTAGCGATCGTCCGTGCTTCGCCCGCGCGCCACCGTCTCGGGCGACAAGGGAGAGCGAGCATCGATCAATCCGAAGGAGAGGAATGAGTCATCGAACACTCCAGCCGAGGGGGAATCGAGCAGCCAGCCTCCCCGTACCTCCTGGAGATTGTGGTTAGGGGTCTGCTCCGCTCCCGCAAGCTTCCGCCAGTCCGGCCGCATCCGAACCGGAGAGGCGGGATCGCGTGCATCGATGATCGATCCGCTGGACCCGTACAACCAGGAACAGCCCAGGAGGCAGAAGGCGTACAGGTCGCCAATGGCGATCCGAGAAACCTCGACGACGTTGGCCTTGTCGGTCGAGTCGTAGATATGCACGGGGCCGCCGTCGGCTTCCTTGAGCACCAAGACCTCGCCGTCTGGAGCAAGCTGCACGGCTTGCGGGATCGGTCGGTAGCCGAGGACTAACCGGCTGACCAGCTGCGGAGCTCGAGGAGCTTTCACGCCGTAGATTGCCAGGCCGCTATCCCCGATCAGGAACAGCCAGCCTTCCTGAACCTTCATCTGGCTGGGAAGGCCAACGTCGCTGGGGATCAGGCCCACGTAGTCGACGCCACTCGAAGAGACAACCAGAGCTTGGCCGCCGGCGGGTGGGCCTATTGCCAGCAATGGTCCAACCAGGAGGAGCAGGATGCGCCCAAGCCGTCCCATCGACCCTGAGTATCGCGGTTTCGGTTCAGACAGGTTCGGTGGACCCAGTACGTGAGCCGGAGCGGGGTTAGGCGAAGCGAACACCTCGAGTGGAGGTGACCGGATTCGAACCGGCGACCCCCTGCTTGCAAAGCAGGTGCTCTCCCGCTGAGCTACACCCCCGCCCGATTGTAGGTGCCTAGGCCGCCCGGAACTCCCCGCGCATGGCTCTGGGCAGGTGGAACTTGCAGGAGAACGTCACCGCACCGGCCCGGGGAACGGTGACGCTCACGGACTCCTCGGTGCGCTCGGCGAGGGTCCGGTCGATCCCCTGCTCGGCGATCTCGAAGTTGTGCACGTTGTCGCCGGCGTTCACCAGGCGGACCTGCACGACCGACCCGGCGGGGGCCCGGATCACGGTCGGCTGGAAGGAGAACTCGGCCATCCGGATCGTGACGGCGCCCCCGGCCGCCTCGGCCTCGCCCCGGTCGACCGCCTGGGACCCGTCCGTCAGCGTGATGAGCGGGGGACGGCTGAACGCCGCCTCCTCCTCCGGGGAGGCGCACGCCACCAGGGCGAGCACCGCGACCGCCGCCGGTGCCAGGACTCGCCGCATGCCGGGAAGTCTGCCAGACGCGCGAGGGCCCGGCCGGGGGAAGCGGCCGGGCCCTCGTTCGACTCCCGAGCGGGAGTCAGACCTTCTGCTTCTGCTCCGTGCTCGTCGACAGCGACATGTAGGCGTCGTACGTCTCGCCGATGGACACCCCGTCGATCCACCCGTAGGACTCCGCGGTGCGGAACGCGCCCTGGAACGTGAACCGGAAGATGAAGTTCTCGTCCTCGTAGACGAAGGTCTCCTTGCTCGTCTCGATCGGGCCCACGCCCTCGAACGTCGCGAGGATGTGCGTGGGGACGGCCGGGCCCGGCTCGGGCTCGCCCGAGTACGCGTGGTACGTCTCCAGGTCGTATGTCGCGTCGATCCAGCCGGTCGCCAGGCGGCGCTCGTCGATGAAGAACTCGTCCCTCGTCAGCTCCTTGAAGCCGATGGCGAAGTACTCGTTCTCGCAGACGGTGCCCCTGCGCGTCTCGCGGCACAGGTCCACCGACTGGTACAGGTCCGACCACGTTCCGCCGAACCGGCCCGACGAGGCGAAGGCCCCGACGTACCACGTCGTCTGGCGGAATGTGTTCGGCCCGAGCGTCTCGTACGAGTACCAGAACGCGTTGAGCGACCTGGACCTGGTCTGACGCTCGACGGCCAGGGCGGGAGAGACCAGGCCGACGAGCAGGAGGACGCCCAGGAGGATCCCGAGGACCCGGCGTGTGCGCATGCCCACCCCTTTCCTGCCGAGACGGGCCGCGGGGGCGCGGGCGCCGTCGTGTCCGGACGCCCTGTAGACGCCTCCGGCGGGCCCGCGGTTCCGGTGGGAGGGCAGAAAAAACCCCGGAGGCGTCTCGGCTCTCGCGAGCCGCCCGGGTCGACCACTCCGGGACCTCCGGGGTCGGTGATGCTGGTTGGATTCCGCCGAGCTTCCCTCCCGGCGATCGGGTCCTGGAAGGTGGTCGTCCTACGGACCCGACGAGGGGTGACTCAGCAGCCAGTCACCTCGAGGGTCGAACTGCCGTCTGACAAGTAGGACCACCTCCCTTCTCTCGTGCCGCCACTATCGGCAAGCGGGCGGCTTTGGGCAAGTATCCGGACCGCCTTTCGACCGGCTTTTTCGGATCGCGGCGGCCGGGGGGTCAGCGGTCCTCGATCGGGGCCCATACCGGGGCGCGGCGTCGGCGGGCGGGTGGAGCGTCGCGGTCGCGGGTGGCGCCGTGCTCCGCCAGGTATCGGGGCCCGACCTCGCCGGGCTCGCCGTCGTCGACCACCTCGCCGTGTTCCAGCCGGACGAACCGCCGGCACAGGTCGGTCAGGCTCTCGACCTCGTGGCTCGCCACGACCACCGTCCCCCCCGAGTCGATGAACTCTCGCAGGCGCTGCGCGCTCCGCTCCCGGAACTCCTCGTCGGCCACCGAGATCACCTCGTCGAGGGCCAGGATGTCCGGATCGGCGTGGACCGCGATGGCGAAGCCCAGCCGGGCCTTCATCCCGGCCGAGTAAACGCGGATCGGGGCGTCCATGAAGTCACGGATGTCGGCGAACTCGGCGATGGTCTGGGCCAGCTCGTTCGTGCGCCTGCGGGTCAGCCCGAGCAGGACCCCCGACAGCTCGATGTTCTCCCACCCGGTGAGGCCGGGGGACAGCCCGGCCCCGGCGGTGAGGAGTGGCGCCACGCGGCCGGACACCTCGGACTCCCCCTCGTCGGGGCGATAGATCGCCGAGACGGTTCGAAGCAGGGTCGACTTCCCCGAGCCGTTCGGGCCGATCAGCCCCACGACCTCTCCCCGGGCGATGTCGAACGTCACGTGGCGGATCCCCCAGAACTTCGTCCGGCGCCGCCCCAGGAGCCGCGGGATCCCCAGCCCTCGCCGGCCGCGCCGCGGGACCCTGAACCGGATCCCGACGTCGCGCAGCCGGATCGCCTGCTCCATCACACCTCCTTCGCGAACTGCGACTCGCGCGAGCGGTACACCGCCGCTCCGACGGCCAGCACGACCAGCCCGAACGCCAAGGGATACAGGAGGTCGATCGCTTTCGGCGGCCGGCCGTTGATGATCACCGCTCGTACCGCGTCGAACAGCCCCGACAGGGGGTTGGCCCGGATCAGGTTGGCGAGCTGCTCGCTCCCCTCCCCGGTTCGCCCCGAGCCCCCCGACGGCGGCCCCTGTGCGAACACGGTGCGGACACGGAACAGGCCTGTGGACAGGAAGAAGGCGGCGCGAAGCAGGTTCTGGACGAGGGTCTTCAGGTCGGGGAAGTACAGGCCGAGCACGGCACCGACGTAGGCTCCGGCCGCAGTGAGCACCGCCAGGACGACCACCACCAGCGGCAACCACACGATCTGCACCGTCGGCGCGACCCCGTAGTACGCCATCAGCGGGCCGAGCAGGAGCAGCGAGACCAGGAACGCCGGCGCCTGGGAGCCCAGGACGGTCAGGGGGAGCACCGACCTCGGGAACGACCGGTTCACCAGGATCGTGGAATTGCCCTGGATCACGTTGAGCGAGCCGGAGATCACCCCCGAGAAGTAGCGGAACGGCAGCAGCGCGCACAGCAGGAACAACAGGTAGTCCCTCCCTCCGCGGCGGAGGACCACCGTCACCAGGATGAAGTACACGACCATGAACACGAGCGGCTCGATCACGAACTTCAGGAACCCGGTGACGGTGAAGTCCCGCTCCTCCCGCACCGCCGCTCGCGTGAGCGCTCCGAGGACGTCCCGGGCCCGACCGGCGCCCGAGCGCACCTCGGCGATGGGGCGGCTCAACGACTCGCGTGTAGCGCCTCGAAGAGGCGCCGGAGCATCTCCCCCGCCCGCTCGTCCCACGACTCCGCCCGCCGGGTCTGCCGCGGCGATCCTCGCTTCGCGAGCACGTCCTCGATCTGCTCCATGAAGCCCTGCGGTCCGGTGGCCAGCCGGACCGGCGGGACGAACCCTCGGACCTCCGGCACGTCCACCGAGACGACCGGAAGGCCCGCACCGAGGTACTCGCGGAGCTTGACCGGGCTCGCCGCGGTGGTCGCCGGAGTTACGCGGTACGGGATGATGGCGACGTCGAACCCCGCGAGGAACGAGGGGACGTCCTCGTGCGGACGTTCCCCGGTGAGCAGGACGTTGGGCCGCCGGCGGAGCCCGCGGAGGCGGGTCTTCACGGGCCCCACCATAACGAAGGACCACTCCGGTCGGGCCCGGGCCAGCGCTTCGATCAGGTCGAGATCCACCCACTCCGAGATGCTTCCCACGAACCCCACCCGGGGACGGGGGAGTGCGTCGACCTCGGGCGCGACAGGCACGGCCCGCGGCTGCCGCGGGGCCCCGTGCGGGATCAGGAACGTGTTCATGTTCGGCGAGCCGCGGGTCCGGAGGAGCTCCTCAGAGGCGACGAACACCACGTCAGCCCGTTCGGCCATCTCCCGCTCCCACTGGCCGATCCGCTCCCGCTGTCTGCGGCTGGGGCTCAGGACGTGCGCCGCCGCGTCGTCGGACCAGTCGTACACGAGCAGGTCCGCCCCGAGCGCGACGGCCGCGTCCCGAATCACGGGCAGCGGCAGGTACGTCCACACCACCAGGGGCCGCCCGGCTGGGAGCTTTCGCCGGAGCCGCCGGACCAGGGCGGCCGCCCCCGCCCGGCGTACGGGCCCCAGATGCTGGAGCGGGAGCACCACCGGAGAGTCCACCCGGATGCGGGCGGGGGCGCCCCGGGGGCGGTGCGGCGCCCCCCGTGAGGACCGCATCCAGGCGGCCAGGCGCCGGGCCACGCGGCCCGCGTCCCTCGGGCGAGGCAAACGC
The DNA here is from genome assembly GCA_040904285.1 of Actinomycetota bacterium. Taxonomy (GTDB): domain Bacteria; phylum Actinomycetota; class UBA4738; order UBA4738; family JBBDTT01; genus JBBDTT01. The sequence continues at coordinate 5,260 of JBBDTT010000029.1, read as the reverse complement.
GTCCCGAGGTTGTCCACGAACAGCACCGAGGCGCCGCGCTCGGCGAACGCGGACATCAAGAAATGCGGACGCTGGCGATGGGATGCCCAGTCCACTCCCGAGAAACACACGATGCTCAGCGAGCGATCCATGTCCATGCCACGAGGAGCCCCCGGAGACTCCGGTTTCCCGCCCCGGCGCAAGACTACAATCGCGTGCCATCCTCCCCTCACACCGTGTCCGACCCCGCCGTCCATCCCGTCCGTCCCGTCCGTTCGCCCGTCGCCGTCGGCGGCGTCGGGGGCAGCGGCACGCGCGCGGTCGCGGAGATCCTCCGCGCAACCGGCGTCGACACCGGACCGGATCTGAATCGGTCGGGCGACAACCTGTGGTTCACGCTGCTGTTCTCCCGGCCGAGATGGCTCAGGGGCATGCTGCACGGCGACCGGGCGCCCGTCGGCCCCGGCCTCGACCTCTTCGTCCGGGCGATGGAGGGACGGCTCGATCCCGGCCCCGCGGACCTGCTGCATCTGGGTAGGGCAACGGCGGACGTGTTCCGGCACGGCCACAACGACCGGGGGGACGGGCGCGGCACATGGGCTCTCGATCGGGCCCGGTCCCTCCTCCGGGAGGGGCGGCGGCCGCGAACGGCGCCGAGGGGGTGGGGGTGGAAGGAGCCCGCCACATATCTTCTCCTCGAAGCTCTGGTTCGCGATCTGGTGGACCTTCGCTATGTCCACGTCCTCCGTCACGGGCTCGACGCGGCACTGGGGCCCAACACGCAGCACGTGGAGACGTTCGCGCCGCTGTTCGGGATCTCCGCCGACCCCTCTCCTCGCTCGGCCCTTCGTTACTGGCTGGCCGCGAACGAGCACACCGAACGTGCCGCGGCGGAGCTGGGCGAGCGGGCCCTCGTCCTGCGCTTCGAGGATCTCTGCAGCCGTCCCCGGGAGGAGGTCGACCGGCTCCTGGCCTTCCTTCGGATCGACGCGGAGGCACCGGAGCGCGAGCGGCTCTCGAGGATCCCCGTTGCTCCCCCGTCCATCGGCCGGCACCGGGACACAGACCTGAGCGTCTTCGATCCCCGGGACGTGGAGCGGGTGCGGGCCCTCGGGTTCGCCGTCGGTCCGTCGAGGCGTCGCCGGCGGCCCAGGGTCCGGTTCTCCTCTGCTCTCTCCGCCGGGTCGCCGACGCTCTCCGTGGCGATCTGCACGTTCGACGGCGAACGGTACCTCAGCGCCCAGCTGGCGAGCATCGCCGCCCAGCGCGTGTCGCCGAACGAGCTCGTGGCGTGCGATGACGGGTCGACGGACGGCACGCTCGACCTCCTCCGACGATTCGCCGCCGACGCGCCGTACCCGGTTCGGATCCTCGAGGGCTCGGGCCGGCGGCTGGGGCCGGCGGCCAATTTCGGGCGTGCCATCGAGGCGAGCACGCAGGAGGTGATCGTCCTCTCGGACCAGGATGACGAGTGGCGCCCGGACCGGCTCGAGCGGACCCATGACGCCTTCGCCGAGGACGACGCGCTCGCCCTGCTGTGCTCGGATGCCGACCTGATCGACGAGACGTCGGCCAGCCTGGGAGAGGGCCTGTGGGACGCCCTGGCCACCGGGCGCGACCGCCAGCGGTTCGAGGCCGGCGACCCGGCCGACCGGGTCCAGGTCCTCAGCGAACGGAACCTGATGACCGGGGCCACGATGGCGGTGCGCTCCGCCTACCGGGACCTGATACTGCCGATCCCGCCCGGATGGGTCCACGACGCATGGATCGGGCTGTTGCTCGCGGCGACGGCACGGGTCCGCCTGATCCCCGAGCCGCTCGTGCGCTACCGGGTCCACGGGGAGCAGCAGATCGGGCTCGGGACCCCCCCGCCGCCGGCTCGAACGGCCGTGATCGGCCGGGCCCGCCACGCCCTCCGCCGGATGACCAGGCCGGAGCGGGCGGAGCTGGAGCGGGAGGCCCGGGCATTCGGGGACGCCCGGGACCGCCTGGCCGAGCGCGCCGGCCGCCATCCCGTCCCCGCCAGCGCGCTGGCGCTCCTTCGCGACAAGGCGGAGCATTTCGGCGCGCGGGCCCGGATGGCCGAGGGGCGGGGTCGGTGGCGGGCCGTCCGGAGCGAGCTGACCGCGGGCCGGTACCATCGGTTCTCCCGGGGCTGGGCCTCGGCGGTGAAGGACCTCCTTCTCCTCGACCGTTACGGAACCCCATGACCGACGATCCCACGCTCTCCCCCGGCACACGGCCCGGCGATCCCACGTACCGCGCCTGGGTGGGGAATCCGGAACGCTTCGACCTGATGTCGGCCGCGCAGTTCTCGCTGCTCACCCAGCTGGGGCTTCGGGAGGACCATTCCCTCCTCGACCTGGGGTGCGGCTCTCTTCGCGGCGGCCGCCTGTTCATCCCGTACCTGCTCCCGGACCGCTACTTCGGGATCGAGCCCCACGCGTGGCTCGTCGAGGAAGGCATCGGCCACGAGATCGGGCGGGACCAGATCGAGTTGAAGCGGCCCACGTTCGCCCACGTGGACGACTTCCGGCTCACGGTGTTCGGGCGCCGCTTCGACTTCATCCTCGCCCAGTCCATCCTGTCGCACGCCTCCCAGCCGATGATCCGCCGGTGCATGGCCGAGGCCCGCGCCGCCCTCCAGCCCGGAGGACGGTTTGTCGCGACGTTCCTCGAGGGCGAGGAGGACTACCGAGGGGACGAGTGGGTGTATCCCGAGTGCGTGACGTATCGGCGGGAGACGTTCGACTCCCTCGTCGCGTCCGAGGGCCTGGTCACCACGGCCCTCGATTGGCCCCATCCCGCCGGGCAACGCTGGGTCCTGGTCACCCACCCCGGCGCGCCCGTACCGGACTTGTCCTCGGGAGCGGCCTGGCTCGTCGAGGAGCTGGAGGAGTGCCGCGCGACGCTGGCTCGGCTCGGCCGGTCCAGGCTGTACCGCACCTATCGCGCGATCCGGGGGCTCGCCCGGAGGCGCCGGTGAGTCTTCTCCCCGCCAAGGACCTGCCGCCCCGGCTCATCTTCCTGCACGTCCCCAAGACCGGGGGCCTCACCCTGCGGTGGATCATGCGGCGGGAGCTGGGGCGCCGCCGGGTGCTCACCCCGCCGGGCCGGAAGGACGCCCACCGGGCGGAGTACGTCCGGTACCTGGAGGAGGGCGGGGCCCCTCCACTGGCTCCCCTGCGCGAGTACGTCGACGGTCTCCTCCGGCTTCCTCCGCAACGGCTCGCCGCCGTCCGGGGCCTGGTCGGTCATTTCTGGTTCGGGCTGCACGAGGAGCTTCCCGGACCGTCCGCGTACCTCACCGTCCTCCGCGATCCCATCGACCGGATCCTGTCCACGTACCACCACCGATCCACCCGTCACGGGCTGTCCCTGTCGGTCGAGGAGTACATCCGGTCGGAGCGTGACGTCCAGATGGACAACAACCAGGTCCGCAGGCTGGCGGCGACCCTGGACCTGGACACTCGTGTCGGTCCCTGCACACCGGAGATGCTCGCTCGCGCCAAGCGGAATCTGGAGCGGTCGTTCGTGGCCGTCGGGCTGACGGAACGCTACGACGAGTTCCTGCTGCTGCTGCGAGCGCGGCTCGGGTGGCGCAGGGTCACGTACGAGCGCATGAACACCTCTCAGGGAAGGCCTCGTCGAGAGGACCTCTCCGCCGGGGCGCTGCGGATCCTCGAGGACCACAACCGGCACGACCTGGAGCTCCTCGAGCACGTCCGTGGGTCGTTCGACCGCCAGCTGGCCGCCCTCGACATCGATGTGGAACGGGAACTCGAACGATTCCGGCGGCGGAACGCGGGATACGGGCGGATCGCGCCCCTCGTGCGGGGCGCTCGGGTGGGCCTGTGGAGGCTCCGCCATCCGAGCCGGCGTGACCGCGAGCCCGTGGCGACAGCCTGATGGGGCTCGACCGCGCCGTCGTGTTCCTCCACGTCCCGAAGACGGCCGGGTCCACGCTCCGGCAGGTGCTTCGCCGCCGGTTCGCCCCCGGCGAGGTGTGGGCTCCCGACGTGCCGGGCGGTGGCGCGGGGGAGCGACCATACCTTCGGTACCTTCGCGGCGAGGCGGGCCGAACCGGGCTCGAACCGGGCAACCCGAACGACCGGTACCTCCGAACGCTCGCGGAGCTCCCCCCGGACCGGGTCCGGGAGATGCGCCTGCTGCTCGGGCACTTCTGGTTCGGCATCCACGAAGCGCTCCCGATCCCCTCCACGTACGTGACGATGCTTCGGGATCCGGTGAGCCGTGTGCTGTCCCTCTACGCCCACCGGCGGGCGCACCATGGGATCGATCGGTCCCTCGAGCACTACCTGACCGAGCGCCGGGACTGGGAGATCGACAACGGCCAGACGCGCCGCCTCGCCGGACGCGGTCATGGCGGCGACGTACGGTTCGACCCGGCCACCGACGCCATGCTGGACCTGGCGAAGCGCCATCTCCGCGACGCCGTGTCGGTGGTGGGCGTGACCGAACGGTTCGACGACTTCGTCGCGATGCTCGGGGAGGAGTTCGGCTGGCGACGGCTGACGTACGTCTCCCGCAACGTGAGCCGGGAGCGCCTGCGCGAACCGGACCTCTCCGAGGATGTCCTCCGCACGATCAGGGCCCACAACGAGCTGGACGTGGAGCTGTACCGGCATGCGACGGGACTCATCGCGGAGCGCGCCGCCTCGCTCGACCCTCCCCTAGAGGACCGGGTCCGGGCGATCCGGCGGCGGAGCGCGGTAGTCCGAAAGGTTCGTCCCGCCGCCGTTCGGCTGCGGCGGGTCCTTCCACGACGAGGATGAGCCCACCGTCGGTGGCCGCGGTGGTCGTGCACTACCGCGGCGGTGAGGTGATCGGGCGTTGCCTGGAAGCCGTCCTCGCCGAGCCCGAGGTGCTGGAGGCCGTCGTCGTGGACAACGAGGGGATCGCGCAGCGGCTGCGGTGGGCCCACCTGGACCCCCGGGTCCGGGTGCTGGCCATGTCCCGCAACGTGGGGTTCGGCCGGGCCGCCAACGCCGGGCTCGAGGTGGCCCGGGCCGACGCCGCGCTGATCCTGAACCAGGACGCGTACCCCGAGCCCGGGGCGATCGGCGAGCTGCTGCGGGTCGCCGCCGAGTCCGGAGCGTGGCTCGCCGCCCCGGCCCTCGTCGACGAGCACGCCGAGCGCCACCCGGCGAAGGACCGGTTCCCGCCGCCGCTCGAGTGGCACTCGGAGGCGGTCGGCGAGGGGTGGCGCGCCGTGCCGTGGGTGAGCGGCGCGGCGATGCTCCTCGCCCCCGGCCACACC
>JBBDTT010000028.1:0-11447 GCA_040904285.1 Actinomycetota bacterium | reverse complement strand
TGGTCTGACCAGCCTCCCGGGCGCGTTCGTGGGTGGCATCGCGGTGGGGGTGATCGACGCGCTGGTGGGCAGGGCGTTCATCGCCAGCACGTTCCCCGGGATCCAGTCGATCGCGCTGATGATCGTGATCATCGGCGTCCTGCTCGTAGCCCCGAACGGCGTCATGGCCCGCGTTCGGAGCCGCCGGTGAGCCGTCGCTGGGTTCGTGTGCTGGTCGCCGCCGCCGTCCTGGCGGCGCTGCCGCCCATCGTGTCGCGGGCCGCGCCGGGGCTGTTCACCGACCTCCGGGCGCTGACCCTGGGGATCGGCCTGAGCTACGCCGCCCTGGCCATCTCGCTCAACCTGCTCATGGGGTACGCCGGGCAGATCTCGCTCGGCCACGCGGCGCTCCTCGGCGTCGGCGCGTTCACCAGCGGAGTACTGACCGACCGGTTCTTCGAGGGGCCGATGCTCCTGGGCGTCGTGGCGGCCGCCGCGATGGGGTCGCTCATCGCGTTCGTCCTGGGGCTGCCGGCGCTCCGCCTGCGGGGCCTGTACCTGGCCATCGTGACGATCGGGTTCGGCCTGATGATGCAGGAGTCGGTGTTCCGGTGGGGACCGCTCACCGGCGGCGGCTCGGCCGGGCTGGCCATCCCGCGGCCGTGGGTGGGCGGGCATTACTTCGCGAAGAACGCGGACTACCTGGCGATCCTCGTCCTGCTGTTCGTACTGGTGTGGGTCGCCGACGCGAACGTGGTCCGCACGAAGTTCGGCCGGGCGTTCCGGGCGATCCGCGAGAACGAGGAGGTCGCGCAGTCGTTCGGGGTCAGCGTGGCCCGGTACAAGCTCACCGCGTTCGTCCTCTCGGGCGCGCTGGCCGGGATCGCCGGGGCCATGTTCGGCCACCTGATCGGCTTCGTGGCGGCCGCGTCGTTCTCGTACGCGCTGTCGCTGCAGATCGTGGTGATGGTCGTCGTCGGCGGCCTGGGGAGCCGTATCGGCGTGACGATCGCCGCGGTGGTGTTCACGTTCATGCCCCGGATCTTCGGGTTCCTGAACGGGTGGGACCAGCTGATCGGCGCGCTGCTGCTGATCGACGTGATGGCGCGGCACCCCGGCGGTTTCGCCCAGGTCTTCCGCGAGGCCCGCGAGCGGCGGCTGGCGAAGGCCCGCGAGTCCGGCGGCGTGGACGAGCAGCCCCTCATGCCGCGGTTCGCGCGGCTCGAGGTGCCCGAGGGGATCGCGGCCAGTCCGATCGTGGCGGGCGACACCCTGCTGACGGTCGAGGGCGTGAGCGTGCGGTTCGGCGGCCTCCAGGCCCTCGATCACGTGTCGATCGAGGTCCCCAAGCGGGCGATCGTCGGCCTGATCGGGCCGAACGGCGCCGGCAAGAGCACCCTCTTCAACACCGTCTCGGGGTTCGTGCGGCCCGACGCGGGGGCGATCCGGTTCCGTGGGGAGCCCATCCACGACGTGGCCCCCGACGCCCGCGCGCGGATGGGGATCGGCCGCACGTTCCAGCTGATCGGTCTGGCCAAGGCGCAGTCCGTGCGCGAGAACCTGCTCCTGGCGCAGCATCAGCTCGCGGTCTACGGGGTTCCGGGCGCCATGATCTACTCGCCGTGGGCGGCGTTCGACGAGCGCGTCCTGGCCGAGCGGGCGGACGCGAGCATCGAGGCCCTCGGCTTCGCGCAGTACGCGGACACCCCCGTCGGCAAGCTGTCCCACGGCCAGCAGCGGATCGTCGAGATCGCCTGCTCGCTGGCCACCGAGCCCGAGATCCTGCTCCTCGACGAGCCCTCCGCCGGCATGGCGCCGGCCCTGGTAGAGAACCTGGCCGAGCGCCTGGGGGAGATCCGCTCGGACCTCGACCGGACGATCCTGCTCATCGAGCACAACATCCCGCTCGTCCTGGAGGTGTGCGACTACATCTACGTCCTGAACTTCGGTGAGATCCTGGCCGAGGGCACCACGGCCGACATCGCCCGCCGTCCCGAGGTGATCGCGGCGTACTTCGGCGAGTCGGTCGACGCGCCGCAGGCCTCGAGCTCGCGGGCCCCGGCGAGGCGGCGGACGAAGGCGAGGGCGGCCCGATGAGCGGCAACGGATCGGCGCCCGCCGTGCTCCTGGAGGTCGACGCCGTCGTGGCGGGCTTCGGGGCGAACGTCGTCCTGCACGGCTGCTCGTACTCCGTGCACGAGGGAGAGATCGCCGCGGTCCTCGGGCTGAACGGCGCCGGCAAGAGCGTGTCGACCAAGGTCGTGGCCGGCATCGTCCCGGCCCGCGAGGGCGCGGTCCGGTTCCGCGGTATCGACGTCACCCGGCTGCCGGCCGAGAACCGGGTCCGGCTGGGGATGGGCCACGTGCCCCAGGGCCGCCAGGTGTTCCCGCAGCTGACCGTCGAGCAGAACCTGCGGCTGGGGGGGTACGTGCAACGCCGCCGGGACCGCTCGCGCTATCCGGCCGTGCTGGCCTCGGTCCTGGACCGGTTCCCGCGCCTGGCCGAACGGCGCGACCAGGCGGCGGGCACGCTGTCGGGCGGGGAGCAGGCCATGCTCGCCGTGGGCCGGGCCCTGATGTCGGAGCCCGCGCTGCTCATCGTGGACGAGGCGTCCGCGGGCCTCGCGCCGAAGGCAGTCGAGGCGTTGTTCGAGACCCTCCTCGAGGTCCACCGCTCGGGCGTGGCGATCCTGATGATCGAGCAGAACGTCACGTTCACGCTTCGCGTCGCCGACCGCGTCCACATCATGCAGACCGGCCGGGTCGTCTACGAGGGGGCGGTGGCCGAGCTCGACCAGGACCGCGTCGCCGAGGAGCTCGGCGTAGGCCGCCTGCTCGGGCGGTCGTTGTCCGCCGCCGCGAGCGGGCGGAAGGCCCCGGCGGCCTCGAACGGCAAGGCCCGGCGACCGAGGGCCGCGGCCCGGAAGCGGAGCTGAGCGCGATGCCGATGACCGCCAACGACGGCGTCCGGATCCGCTGGGAGGAGCGGGGCGCCGGCGAGCCGGTCCTGCTGATCCAGGGCCTCGGCTACACGCTCGAGATGTGGCACCGGGTGGCTCCGGTGCTGGCCGCCGAGTTCCGCGTCCTCATGTTCGACAACCGAGGGGTCGGCGGGAGCGACGCGCCGCCCGGTCCGTACGCGTACCCGGACATGGCCCGCGACGCGATCGCCGTCCTGGACGCGGCGGGGGTGGAGCGCGCGCACGTCTACGGCATCTCGATGGGCGGGGCCATCGCGCAGCAGCTCGTCATCGACGCGCCCGAGCGGGTCCGCTCGCTCGTCCTGGGTGCCACGTACTGCGGCGGCCCGTCGTTTCACCTTGCCGAGCCCGAGGTCTACGAGGCCCTCGAGGCCCGCGGCCGGGGGACCACGCCGGACCAGGGCGCCCGGCTTATCCTGCCCTACATCTACGACCGGGCCACGCCGCGCGAGCGGGTCGAGGAGGACGTGGCGATCCGGGTCCGCCACTACCCCTCCCTCCAGGGCTACCTCGGACAGGCGGCCGCGGCCCTGGGCTGGGACGCCACCCCCGGTCTCGGCTCGATCGGCGTTCCGACCCTCGTCATCCGTCCCGAGTCCGACCGCCTGGTGAACCCGGAGAACTCCCGGGAGGTCGCCGCCCGCATCCCCGGGGCCCGGCTGGTCTCGCTCCCCGGAGCCAGCCACCTGTACCCGAGCGATCGTCCGGCCGAGTCGAACGCGCTCGTCCTGGAGTTCCTCCGCGAGGCCACCGCCCGCGAGGTCGCCGCGCGCGGTCCCGCCGGCCGCGACGCCGAGGCGGCGGCGCGATGAGCGACCCCCGGCCCCACGAGGAGGGCGCGTCCACCTCGCGCCGGATCGAGGAGGCCGCCCTGGAGCTGTTCTTCGAGCGCGGCTACCGCACCACGACGATGCGCGAGCTCGCCCTGGCGTGCGGGCTCACCCCGGGCGCGCTCTACAACCACTTCGCCTCGAAGGACCAGATCCTGTACTCGATCCTGAAGGACGTGCACGTGCAGCTCGAGGCGGGGCTGACCGAGGCCCTCCGGTCCGCCGGCCCCGACCCGCGCGAGCGCCTGCGGGCCCTGGTCTACGCCCACGCCATGTTCCACACCCGCCTGCGCAAGGAGGCGAACGTCGCGAACGAGGAGGTCCTGTCCCTGGAGGACCCCGGGCGCTCGGAGATCATCGCGATGCGCCGCCGGGGCCGCGGGCTGTTCGAGGACGCCATCCGGTCGGGCGTCGCGAGCGGCGACTTCGAGGCGGTGCACGTGACGGTCGTGGCCATGGCCATCCTCAACATGGGCCTGCGCATCGCCGCGTGGTTCCGCCCCGACGGCCCCCTGTCCGCCGAGCAGGTGGCGGACGTGCACGCGGACCTCGCCCTGCGCATGGTGGGATGACCTTCCCGCACGAGAGCCTCGGGCTGTGGCCGGCCCGGCGCGCGGAGCTGACGCCGGATCGAGTGGCCGTCGAGTTCGAGGGCCGTTCGATCACCTATCGCGAGCTGGACGAACGGTCGTCGAGGTGCGCAGACGTCCTGGCCGCCCAGGGGATCGGACCGGGCGATCGCGTGGCGGCGTTGCTCGACAACGGACCGGAGTACGCCGAGGTGTTCCTGGCGTGCGCCCGGCTCGGGGCGATCGCGGTGCCGCTGTCGACCCGGCTGGCCGCGCCCGAGCTGGAGTTCATGGCCGGCGACTCGGCGTCGGCGCTGCTCGTGTACGGCGAGGCCCACGCCGCGACGGTCGCCGCGTTCCGGTCGCGGACCGGCGTGAAGTCGGCCCTCGTGGTGGGGGCCGCCGGCGCGAACGGCGATCCCGGATACGAGGAAGGGCTGGCCGCCGCTGCGCCGGACCGTCCGCCGCACCCCTGCGGACGGGACGACGTGCTGGCGATCTTCTACACCTCGGGCACCACCGGGCGGCCCAAGGGGGCGATGCTCACCCACGGCAACTTCATGTGGACGAACCTCAACATGGTCCTGGCCCTCGACCTGACCCACGACGAGCGATCCCTGGTCGTCCTGCCGATGTTCCACGTCGGCGGATGGAACGTGAACACGCTCTCGGTGTGGTGGAAGGGCGGGACGGTCGTCCTGGAGCGGGCCTTCGACGCCGGCCGGGTCCTGGAGCTGATCGCGGGGGGCGTCACGAGCATGATGGGCGTGCCCACCATCTATCAGCTCCTTGCCGATCACCCCGGCTTCGCGGCGACCGACCTGAGCCGGCTGAGGGTCGCCGTCTGCGGCGGCGCCCCGCTGGGGATCCCCCTGATCCGGCGCTACCAGGACCGCGGTGTCCACTTCGTCCAGGGCTACGGCCTGACCGAGGCGGCGCCGAACTGCCTGATCCTGCCCCCCGAGGACGCCGAACGGAAGGCCGGCGCGGCCGGGCGTCCCTACTTCTTCGCCGACGTGCGGGTGGTGGACGAGCGGGACGCGCAGGTCCCGCCCGGGGGCACCGGCGAGGTCGTGGTCCGGGGGCCCTCGGTGATGGCCGGCTACTGGGACCGTCCCGAGGAGACCGAGGCCGCGCTCAGGGGCGGCTGGCTGCGGACCGGGGACGCCGGCCGCCTGGACGAGGACGGCTACATCTGGATCGTGGACCGGATGAAGGACATGTACATCTCCGGCGGCGAGAACGTGTACCCCGCCGAGGTCGAGCACGTCCTGGGCGCCCACCCCGCGGTCGCCGAGGCCGCCGTGATCGGCGTCGCCGACGAGCGGTGGGGCGAGACGGGGCGGGCCGTCGTCGTCCTGCGGGCGGACGCCGCCGCGAACGCCGAGGAGCTCACCGCGTTCTGCCGCGAGCGCCTCGCGAAGTTCAAGGTCCCGTCGGACGTGGTGTTCGCCGACGCCCTGCCGCGAAACGCCACGGGCAAGCTCCTCAAGGCGGAGATCCGCGAGCGATGGGGGGACGGATGAGCGAGGGGCTGGCCCCCGTCGGGCTGGTTGACGTCGCCCGCTACGAGCCGGAGCGGTTCATGACCGCCGACGAGCTGGGCGAGCTGGCCGGCATCCCCGGGGACGTCGTCCGCGAGAAGTTCGGGCTGGAGGGCAAGCGCATCGCGGCCCCGGACGAGCACGTGAGCGACATGTGCATCGCCGCCGCGCGTCCGCTCCTGGAACGACACGACGGGGCCGAGATCGACGCCGTCGTGTACGTCGGCTCGCACTGGAAGGACCACGCCGTGTGGCAGGCCGCCCCCCGGGTGCAACACGCTCTGGGCATCGAGGGGTTCTCGCTCGAGGCCGTCAACGTCTCGGCCGGCGCGCCGGTCGGCGTGAAGATCGTGCGCGACCTGCTCGCCGCCGACGACCGGCTTCGCTCGGTGCTGCTCGTGGGGGCCTCGAAGGAGTCGCACCTGCTCGACTACGCGAACCCGCGGGCCCGGTTCATGTTCACGTTCGGGGACGGAGCGGCGGCGGCGATCCTGCGCCGGGGGCACACCGAGAACGAGGTCCTCGGCTCGAGCCTGTACACCGACGGCGCGTTCTCGCCGTTCGTCCGCGTGCCGGCGGGCGGAAGCGTCCACCCGGCGAGTCACGAGACCGTCGACGCGCGGATGCACTTCCTGGACGTGTCCGACCCCGCCGCGATGAAGGAGGGACTCGACCCCGTGACGATCAAGAACTTCGTCTCGGTGGCTCGCGACGCCCTCGAGCGGAGCGGCCTGGGGCCCGAGGATCTCGACGTGCTGCTGCCGATCCACATGAAGCCCTCGATCCACCGGACGCTGCTGACGGAGCTGGGCTGCGAGCGCAGCATCTACCTCGATCGCAACGGACACATGAGCGCCGTGGATCCGCTGTTCTCGCTGGCCCTGGCGCGGGATCGCGGGCTCCTCACCTCGGGCGACGTGGTGATGCTCCTGGCGGCCGGGACCGGTTACACGTGGGCGGCCTCGGTCTTGCGGTGGGGACCGGCCCCGCGCTGAGGCGGATTACACTGCGCGCGATGGCCGTCGTTGCCGGCTTGCAAGAGGTCGTGCCGTGGTGCCATGACCGCACCTTCTACCTGGACGACCCCGACGGCAACGAGGTCGAGGTCATCGCGCGCGAGGCGTGATGCGGGCCCACCCCGAGGCGACGATCGGACATGTGCTGGGGGCAGGGATTGTCGCCGCGATCATGCTGGTCATCAGCCTCAATGGGGCTGCGCGCGCTGGGGGGGCTCGCCCCGGAGTCGCCTGGGCAGTCGCGATCGGGTCGTTCCTTGGAGGGGCCGCACTCATGGCGGTTGGGCTCGGTCTCACTTCAGGGCGTCTCCCACGTACTTCATCGCTTCGTGGACGAGCGATGGTGGCGATCGGCGGAGGGCTCGGCTATACGACGTACGTGATGTTGAAAGATTCCGTGGGCGACGATGGTCTTGCGGCCTTCATGGGGTTTCCGGCGGGCATCACGGCGGTGGCGACCATCGCCCTGGCCATCAGGGTGCGGAGGAAGTCGGCGAGCTCATCGGAGGGAGTGAAACCCCAACCTTCGTCGGGGGCGCCGTCGTGAAGGTCGAGGAGCGATACCTCCGCTGACCGCCCGGCGCGCCGACGTGGTGGTCGCCGGGGCGGGACTCGCCGGGCTCGCCGCCGCCCGGCGGCTGACCGAGGCGGGCGTGAAGGTGGCCGTCCTCGAGGCCCGCGACCGCGTGGGAGGCCGCACGTACTCCGCCGATGTCGGCGGGCTCCGGGTCGACCTGGGAGGCCAGTGGATCGGGCCCACCCAGGACCGGATGGAGGCCCTCGTCGGCGAGCTCGGGCTCGAGATGTTCCCGACCCACCACGCCGGGCGCAAGGTCCTGTTCGTCGGTGGGCGGCGCTCGACGTACAGGGGCGACATCCCCTCGATGGCTCCCCACCGGCTGATGCTGCTGCAGGCCACGATCTCGCGGCTGGAGCGGCTGTGCCGCCGAGTCGGAGCGAACCCCGAGCCGTGGACCAGGGGGGACGCCGCGCGGTGGGACGCCGAGACCCTCGAGACGTGGAAGCGGCGCAACATCCCGTCGGCGGCGGTGCGGGGCGTGTTCGACGCGGCCGTGCGCACGGTGTTCGGCGCCGAGGCCGCAGAGCTGTCCATGCTCCACGCCCTGACCTACCTGGCCGCCGGCGGAGGGCTGATGCGCGTGGTCGAGATCCGGGGCGGCGCGCAGGAGCGGCGATTCGCGGAGGGCGCCCAGTCGGTCTCGCTCGGGCTCGCCGAGCGGCTCGGGACGGGGATCACCCTCGACGCCCCCGTTCGCTCGATCGAGGAGACCCGCGGCGGGGTGCACGTGGTGGCCGGCGCCGGCGAGTGGCGGGCGAAGCGCGTGGTGGTCGCCATGGCGCCGGCGATGGCCGGGCGGATCACGTACGACCCGCCCATGCCGGCCCTGCGCGACGAGCTGACCCAGCGCTCCCCGATGGGCGCCACGATCAAGTTCCACGCCCGCTACGACCGCGCGTTCTGGCGCGACGAGGGCTACAGCGGCGAGGCCGTGTACACGGCGGGGCCGATCGCCGTTGCGTTCGACAACTCCTCCGCCGACGGCTCGACGGCCGCGCTGCTCGCGTTCTCGGTCGGGGCCGCCGCCCGCCGGGTCGGCGCGCTCGACCCCGCCACGCGGCGGCGGGAGGTGACCGGGGCCCTGGTCCGCGCGTTCGGCCCTCGGGCGGGCGAGCCCACGGCGTGGCTCGAGAAGGACTGGTCGGCGGACCCGTGGACGCGGGGATGCCCGACCGGCAATCTGCCCCCGGGGGTGCTGTCGGTGTTCGGGCCGGCCCTCCGTCCCCCCGTGGGGCGCGTCCACTGGGCGGGCACCGAGACCGCCACGGAGTGGACGGGCTACATGGAGGGCGCCGTGCAGTCGGGGGAGCGCGCGGCGGGCGAGGTCCTCGCGGCGCTCTGAGCCGCGCGGTAGCCTGTTCCCCGACATGGACGTGGATCCCTTCCTGCAGGACCCGCCGCGGCCCTCGAACCGCTTCCGGACCGACCGCGCCCTGCGCCAGAGCCTGGAGCGGCTGCTGGAGCCGGACGACTTCGCCGAGGTGTCGCCCGAGCTCGACGCGCTGGGCGAGCGCGCGAGGACGGAGCTCCGCGAGCTGGGCGAGCGCGCCGAGGCGAACCCGCCCCGCCACGTCGCCTTCGACGCGTGGGGGCGGCGGGTGGACCACCTGGAGGTCGACCCCTCGTGGACCCGCCTGGTCGAGATCGCGCTCGAGATCGGCCTGGTCGCGATCCCGTACGAGGATCGCTACGGCGTCCGCTCCCGCGTCGTGCAGGGCGCGGTGTCCAACCTGTTCGACCCCGTCACGGCCACGGCGACGTGTCCGATCGCGATGACCGACGCCGCCGCCCGAGTCCTGCTCACCCACGACCAGGTCCTGGCGGACCGGTACGTGCCGAAGCTCACCGCGCGGTCCGGCGGGTGGACGAGCGGCCAGTGGATGACCGAGAAGGAGGGCGGCTCGGACGTCGGGCGCACCGGCACCGTAGCCCGCGACCTGGGCGACGGGACGTACTCGCTCCACGGGACGAAGTGGTTCACGTCGGCGACGACGGCCGACATGACGCTGGCGCTGGCCCGCCCAGAGGGGGCCGAGGACGGCAGCCGCGGGCTCTCCCTGTTCCTGCTCGAGCTCCGTCGCGCGGACGGGTCGTGGAACGGCATCACGGTCCGCCGGCTGAAGGACAAGCTCGGGACGCGGGGGCTGCCCACCGCGGAGCTCGACCTGGACGGCACGATCGCCGTTCCCGTCGGGGGCCTCGGCCGGGGCGTCGCGAAGATCTCGGGGATGCTGAACATCACCCGCCTGGGGGCGGCCGGCTCGTGCGCCGCGACCACCGGCGAGGCGCTGTCGCTGGCGCGGGACTACGCCACCCGGCGCGAGGCGTTCGGCGCACGGCTCGTCGACCTGCCCGTCCATCAGCGCTGGATCGCCCGCCTGGCCGCGGAGTACGAGGCCATGCTCGCGATGACCCTTCGCGGAGCCGTCCTGGTGGGCGAGGTCGAGCACGGCGGCGGCGACCCGCCGCTGACCCGCCTGATCACCCCGCTCACGAAGCTCGCCTGCGCCCGCCAGGGCGTGTGGGCCGTGAGCGAGCTCATCGAGTCGTTCGGCGGCGCCGGCTACCTGGAGGACACCGGCCTGCCGCGCATGCTCCGCAACGTGCACGTCCACTGCATCTGGGAGGGAACCACGTCGGTCATGGCCCTCGACGTCATCCGCGCCCTGATGACGAGCGGCGGGGCGGAGGCGTTCCTCGACGACGTCGAGACCCGGGCCCGAGCCTTCGACCACCCGCTGATCGCGGACGCCTCGCGGACGGTGCTCGCGGCCCGAGACGGGCTACGTCCGATGCTGGCCGAGCCGCGCATGGAGGACGCCCGCCGCCTCGGATGGGGGATGGCCCGGACGTATCAGGCCGCCCTGCTCTGCGAGGCGGCCGGGTGGGCCCTCGACAAGCACGGCGACCGGCGCACCGCGACGGCCGCCGCGCTGTTCACGGCCGAGCCGCTTCTGGCCGATGCCCCGCGGATCGAGGACGAGGCCGACATCGCGGCCCTCGCGTTCGACCTGGAGTAGCCGGGTGGCCGCCCGCCGTACGGCCGCCCTCCTCGTCACCGCCGCTCTCGCTCTGGCCGCGTGCGGCGGCGAGGATCCGCCCCCCTCGGCCCCCGAGGACCTCGAGGTCACGAGCCCGGCGTTCCCCCAGGGCGGTGAGATCCCGGTCGAGTTCACGTGCGACGGCGACGAGGTGTCGCCGCCCCTGCTTTGGTCCGGCGTCCCGGACGGCACGGCGGAGCTCGCGGTGATCGCGACCGATCCCGACGCCCCGGGCGGGACGTTCGTGCACTGGGTGCTGCTCCACGTGCCGGCTACGATCACCAGCCTCGAGACGGGCGCCGCGCCCGGCGAGTCGGCGGTCGGCCTGAACTCCACCGGCGAGGCGGCCTACGGCGGCCCGTGTCCTCCCGAGGGCGACGACCCGCACCGGTATCGGTTCACCGTGTACGCCCTGTCACGGGTCATCGACGCCGGCGACGAGGCCGGCTACGACGAGGTTCGTGGGCAGATCGCGGACGCGGCGCTGGCGGAGGGGACGCTGGAGGGCCGATACGGGCGGTAGTTCCCGAGGCCGGCTCGATCCGCCGGTTCTTTCTACCGATACGGGTTCAGGAATCCGGGCGCGTGCGCCGATATCCCTTCACACATGGCGCGTGCCACCCACACCGCGGGACCGTCTCCCGCCGGAGCGACGTCCGGCGGGTCCGCCGTGCTCCGCAGGATGGTCCAGGCGCTCATCGTCGTCTACGCCGCCGTCATCCTGGGCTTCGTGTGGCTGACGAAGGACCTGACCGTCGCCAACCTGCTGCACGACCCGCTGTTCGCCGGCTATTCCATCGCCGTCGTCGTGTACCTCCAGTCCAGGTTCGTCAACGCGATGTTATACCGGCCGGCCCCCGACGCCGTCGAGGTACTCCTCGTGCGACGCCGGGCCGAGGACGTGGCG
>JBBDTT010000027.1:0-11541 GCA_040904285.1 Actinomycetota bacterium | reverse complement strand
GAAAAAGTGGAAGTGGGTACGGCGGTGGCTCCGGCCATGGTGATCCCGAAGATCGACGCCACCGCCTCGGGCCTGTTGCCCATGAGCACGGCCACCCGGTCGTCGCGGTCGACGCCCAGTGCGAGTAGCGCGTTGGCGATCCGGCGCGCCGTGATGAGGGAGGTCCCGCTGGGGGCGTCGGCCTTGCCGTCGTGGTGCAGCTCGACGACCTCCGCGGCCGGGAACAGCCGGGCGGCCTGCTCCGCGAACCGCTGGGCCAGGACGGCGCCTATGGCGAAGTTCGGCACGACGATGACGTGCGCCCCGTCCTCCTCCATCATCCGTCCGATCTCCGCGATCTCGGACTCGCCGACGCCGCTCGTGCCGACCACCAGGTGAACGGCGTGCTCGACGCCCCACCGGACGTTGTCCATCACGGCGTCGGGCGTCGTGAAGTCCACGACCACGTCCGTGTCCGCCTGCAGGCAGACGTCGAGCTGGTCGTCGATCCGGACGTCCACCTCGGGGTGGCCGATGATCGAGCCGATCGACTCCCCGACACGCGAGGGGCTGACGGCGGCGACCAGGGCGAACTCGCCGCTCTCGGCCACGGCGCGGCACACCTCGCGGCCCATCCGGCCGGTCGCGCCGAGGACGCCGACGCGGATCACGCCGCGACGTCCTCGAAGTCCCGGGCCCGGAACGGACCGATCACGGCCAGCGCCATCGGCTGCGAGAGGACCTCGGCCGCGACCGCCTCGACCTCGGCCGAGGTCACCGCATCGATGCGCTCGATGAGCTCGTCCAGCGACAGGATCTCGCCGTGGCCGATCTCGGACTTGCCGAGTCGCGACATCCGTCCGCCGGTGTCCTCCTGCGAGAGCACGATCGCGCCCTTGGTGTGTCCCTTGGCCCGATCGAGCTCGTCGACGGCCAGGCCCCGCTCCGCGACGTCCTGGACCTCGCGCCGGAGCAGCCCGAGCACCTCGCGGGCGCGCCCGGGGCTCGTCCCCGCGTAGACCGAGAACAGTCCGCATTCCGTGAACATCGAGTGGTAGGAGTACACCGAATAGGCCAGGCCGCGCTTCTCGCGGACCTCCTGGAACAGCCGGGAGGACATCCCCCCGCCCAGGGCCGTGTTGGCGACTCCGAAGGCGAACCGCCGCGGATCGTGGCGCGCCAGCCCCGACGTCCCGAGCATGAGGTGGGCCTGCTCGGTCTTGCGGTGCCGGACGTGCACGGCCGGCGAGGGCCGCGGCACGCGGCCCGGCTCCCGCAAGCTCGGCGCCTTCGACGCCCGCACGCGACGTCCCGTCTCGAGTCCCCGCTCCACGAGCTTCAGGACCCGGTCGTGATCCAGGTTGCCGGCCGCCGCCACCACCACGTTGCCCGGCACGTAGTGCCGCCGGTAGAAGCGGCGAACCCGGTCGCGCGTCGCCGCGCGGATCGTCTCGGCCGTCCCGAGGACCGGGCGCCCGAGGGGATGGCCGGGCCAGACCGTCTCGGTGAACACGTCGTGGATCAGATCGTCGGGCGTGTCCTCGTGCATGTTGATCTCCTCGAGGATCACCCGGCGCTCGGCATCGACGTCGTCGGCGTCGAGGACCGAGTTCCCGAGCATGTCGCACAGGTACTCGAGCGTCATCGGCAGGTCGCGGTCGAGGACCCGCGCGTAGTAGCACGTGTACTCCTTCGCGCTGAACGCGTTGAGCTCGCCGCCGATGGCGTCGAAGGCCTCGGCGATGTCGCGGGCGGTCCGGGTGCTGGTCCCCTTGAAGAGCAGGTGCTCCAGGAAATGGCTGGCGCCCGCGATGGCCGGGGACTCGTCGCGCGAGCCCGCGGCCACCCAGAACCCGACCGCGACCGATCGGGCCTCCGGCATGGTCTCGGTGACCACGCGGAGGCCCGAGTCGTAGGCCGTTCTCCGGATCGCGCCGGGGGCGCTCACCGGGAGGTGCTACTCGCCGCCGGGGCGGCGCTCGCGAGGTGGCCGACGGCGCTCTCCGCCGTCACGGTCCCCGCCACGCCCGCCGCGGTCGCCGCCGTCGCCGCCACGCCCTCCGCGATCCCGGTCACGCGGACCGGAAGGACGGTCGCTCACCGCGGCCTTCATGGCCTCGAGCTGCTCCTCGGTCGGCTCGGGCAGCGCCTCACCCCTGATCGAGATCGGGCGCAGGCTGATCCGCCCCGTCCGGTCGACGTCGAGGACCTCGACCTCCATCTCGTCGCCCTCGCGGACGACGTCCTCGACCGTGGTGACGCGCTGTCCACCCCCCAGCCGGGAGATGTGGACCAGGCCGTCCTTGCCCGGGGTCAGGTTCACGAACGCCCCGAACGTGGTCGTCTTCACGACCTTGCCCTGATAGCGCTGGCCGACCTCGGGCATGACCGGGTTCGCGATCTGCTCGATCATCTCGATGGCCCGCGCGGCGCCGTCGCCCCCGTGGGAGCCGATGAACACCCGGCCGTCGTCGTTGATGTCGATGTCCGCGCCGGTCAGCGCGATGATCTCGTTGATCCGCTTGCCCTTGGGCCCGATGACCTCGCCGATCTTGTCGATCGGGATCTGGACCATCATCACGCGCGGGGCCCGGTCGGACATCGGCCCGACGTCGGCGATGGCGCCGGCCATCACGTCGAGGATCTGCAGCCGGGCCTCCTTCGCCTGCTTCAGCGCGCCGGCCAGGACCTCCGAGGGCATGCCGGTGATCTTCATGTCGAGCTGGATCGCCGTGATCCAGTCCTTGGTCCCTGCGACCTTGAAGTCCATGTCGCCGAGGGCGTCCTCGGCGCCGAGGATGTCCGTGAGCGTCACGAACTCTCCGGCGTCGGCGATGAGCCCCATGGCGATCCCCGCGACCGGAGCCTTGATGGGCACCCCGGCGTGCATCAGGGACAGCGTCGAGGCACACACGCTGGCCATCGACGTGGACCCGTTCGAGGACAGGACGTCGGAGACCAGGCGCAGGGCGTAGGGGAACTCGTCCTCGGTCGGGATCACCGGCACGAGGGCCCGCTCGGCGAGCGCCCCGTGGCCGATCTCGCGGCGCTTGGGCCCCCGCATGAACCCCGTCTCACCCGTGGAGAACGGCGGGAAGTTGTAGTGGTGCATGTACCGCTTGGAGTCCTCGGGATCGAGTGTGTCGATCATCGCGGTCATCCGCAGCATCCCCAGGGTGGTCACGTTCAGGACCTGGGTCTGCCCCCGCGAGAACAGACCGGAGCCGTGGGCCCGCGGGAGGGTCCCGACCTCGGCCGACAGCGGACGGATCTCGTCGGTCTTGCGCCCGTCCAGGCGAATCCCGTCCTCGATGACCCGGCGGCGCATGAGCTTCTTCTCGAGGGCCTTGAACGCGGCCTTCACCTCGCCGGCGAGCTCGGAGTGCCGGTCGGCGCCCCACTGCTTCATCAGGTGCTCGGCGAGCTCTTCCTTGAGCTTGTCGATGTTGCCCTGGCGGGCCACCTTCTCGGGTACGAGCGCGTCACGCATGCGCTCGTTGGCGAACGTGATGACCTCGGCGTAGACCTCCTCGGTGTAGAGGGGCTTCGGCACGAAGGGACGGTCCTTGATCCCGGCCTTCTCCGCGAACTCGCGCTGGAAGTCGATGATCTCGCCGAGGGCCTGCTTGGCGACCTCGAGTCCCTCGGAGACGGTCTCCTCCGTGGGCGCGGTCGAGCCGTCCTGGATCAGGTGCCAGGCCACGTCCGGGGCCTCGCCCTCGATCATGAGGATGTCGACGCCGCCCTGGTCGTTCTTGCGGCCGGCGACGACCATGTCGAAGGTCGCGAGGTCGACGTCCTGGTAGGTGGGGTTCACCTTCCACTGGCCACCGATCATGGCGACCCGGACCCCGGCCACCGGGCCGTCGAACGGCAGCCCGGCGAGGGTCACGGCCAGCCCGGCGCCGTTGATCCCCGGGATGTCGTACGGCTGGGCGTGGTCCGCCGACAGGACCAGGATCACCACGTGGACCTCGTCGCGGAACCCATCCCGGAACGTCGGCCGCAACGGCCGGTCGATCAGGCGGGCGGTGAGGGTTCCCGTCTCGGACGGGCGGCCCTCACGGCGGAAGAAGCTGCCGGGGATCTTGCCGACGGCGTACATCCGCTCCTCGACGTCGACGGTGAGCGGGAAGAAGTCGATCCCCTCGCGGGGGTTCGACGAGGTGCAGGTGGCGAGGATGGTGGTCTCGCCGATGGTGGTGACCACGGCGCCGAGGGCCTGTTCGGCGAGCTTTCCGGCCTCGAACGTGATGTCGGTCCCACCGATGGACCGGGTTTCCTTGTGCATGTTCTCCTCCTGAGTGTTCATTCGGACGGGACGTCCGGGGCGGAGGAGCGGAGAAGTACGGTGGGTCGATTCTCAGTGGTGGGCCTCGGGCCTCGTGGCCCGGGGTCCGCAACTGATAACCGACCCGCTGCTTCGCTCCCCCAGTTGGGTAACGGGTCGCGGTTCCTGTCCTTGATGCCTCCTACGCAGAGGGGGCGGCCTGGCCGCCCCCTCCGATGATCGCTAGCGCCTCAGTCCGAGGCGGCCGATGAGCCCTCGGTAGCGCTCGATGTCCTTGCCCTTCAGGTACTCCAGGAGGCGGCGGCGGCGGCCCACCATCTGCAGCAGCCCTCGGCGCGAGTGGTGATCCTCTCTGTGCGCCTTGAGATGCCCCGTGAGCTGATTGATCCGCTCGGTGAGCAGCGCGACCTGCACCTCGGGCGAGCCGGTGTCGGCGTCGCCGCGACGGTGCTCGGAGATCAGCTGTTGCTTGCGTTCCTGAACGAGGGCCATACGAGACCCAAGGGTACCAGACGGCCCGCCGCCCCCCGCCGCCGCTACCGGAACCGGTAGCGGTACACGCCGCGGCCCAGGGTGGCGACCACGAGCGTGTTGGGGTCGTTCTTCTTGAGCGACATCGAGAACACCGGCGCGTGCGGGAGCCCCTTGCCGAGGACCGCGAACGTCATCGGCTTGCCCTTGCGGGCCGCCTTCGCCGATCCCGTCGAGGCGAACACGCCCACCGTGGTCCCGACGAGCAGCTGGTCGCCACGCAGGACGCTCCAGCCCCCGCCGATCCTCGGGAGGTTGCCCGAGACGTCCACGAAGGTGTTCCCCGCGTCGGTCGACTTCCACACCGGCCCGCCGCCGGCGTCCACCCCGTCGGGACCGAGGGCCCCGGGCGGCGCGTACGGGCGGTAGGAGGAAGCCCCCAGCGTCACGTAGACCGTCCGCGGGTTCTTCGGGTCGATGGTGATCGAGGTGATGAGCCGGTCCGGCAGGCCCTTCGCCCTCGCGATGTGCCAGCCGGAGCCGACGTTCGTGGCGATGCCACTCGCGAACGTGTCGTGGTCCCGAACCGGGTCGCAACCCCCGCAGTAGCCGCCGTAGACGGCGTCGCCGTGGACCTGGGCCGCGGAGAGCATGTTCTGGCTGTCGCCCGGCTCGAGGATCGCGTACCCGGAGAGCGGGTCCTCCTCCGGGGCCTGGCCGGGGTGCAGGCGCGTGCCCAGCTCGAGGACCTCCGCCCAGTCGTGCTCGGGGACGAACAGGTCGGTCGAGGCCGTCCCGATCTCGGGCCCATAGAGGTTCTCCACGATCTGGCGGCCCCCGGATATCAGGTGGTTCGAGTCCCTCGGATCCATGACGAGCGGCGCGTAGAACGACGGGTTGTCGACGAAGGGGTTGGCCGACAGCCAGGTGTGGCCGCCGTCGGTCGACACGGCGATGCCCGCGCCGGGGGTCTCCTCCCAGACGATGTCGGAGTTCTTGGGATCGACGACGGTGAAGATGCCGTCACCGCCCCGGACGTGGTTCTGGGTGCCGTCGCGCTCGATGCGGATCTGCCCGTTGTCCTGCAGGCCCGCGTAGATGACCCCGTCGTTGGCGACGTCCACGCCGTACGGAAGCAGGGTGTGGAAGCCGTCCTGGTTTCCCTCGCCGAAGCCGATCTGCGTGAGCTCCATGAACTCGTCGACCGTCTGGACGTAGGCCCCCCCGTCGTTGCCGACCACCAGGGTCACGCCGCCCTCGTCGCGCGGGATCCAGATGGCCCCGTGCTGGTCGGGGTGGGTCGTGGTGTTGAACGGCGTCGCGCCCTGCTGCTGGGCGCACGCCGGCTGGGCGAGGACCAGCAGGCAGCCGCCGGTGTTCGGGACGTAGGCTCCGATGACGTGGAAATCCGAGGGGCCGGCGACCGGCGCCTGGGTCAGACGGTTCTGCCAGACCTCCTCGAGGCCGACCACGAGGCGCGTGGGGATACCGTTGACCTGCCGGGTCGGGTCCGGCTTGACGAACGCGTTGTACCAGGACTGGATGCCCGGCCCGAAGCCGAGAGGCTGCAGCTGCGCCAGCACCGAGCCGGTGGCCGGGTTGAGGAAGTCGTGCCGGCTCGCCACGAGCGTCCACGTCTCGCCGAAGTCACCGGAGACGTACACCCCGTTCAGGTAGGTCGGCGTCACCGTGGGGTCGATCCCCAGGCCGAACGGGTCGGCGGAGGGCGCCTGGTCCAGGCCCTCGTACTTGCCCTCGTTGAACAGCTCCGCATCCTGGACGATCGCGTAGACGTAGTCGTGGTTCTGCTCGGGCCCGGTCGCCGCCCCGAGCTCGACCCGGCCGATGTTGGCCTGCGGCGCGAAGCCGTTGCCGTCCTCGTCGAGATTCACGAACGTGCCCGGCTTCCCGTTCGGCGACAGGTACAGGCCGTTCTCGGGCGACTGCACGGTGTCGTCGGCGTTCTCGAACGCCCCGGCGCGCCAGCCGACGACCGCGAGGACGGCGCCGCCGGTGTTGCCGAAGGTGTCGGGAGCCTGGACCACGACGTCGGTGACGATGTTGGCCAGGAAGCACGGGCGCTGGACGGTCTTGCCGGCGCACCGGCCCGTGGGCAGGCGCACGTTCGTGAAGGAGGTTCCGGCGTTCGTCGAGCGGAACAGGCCCAGGCCCGTTGCCGCGTACACGACGCTGGGGTTCGTGGGGTCGACCTCGAGCCTGAACCCCATGGCCCCGTTCGGGATGCCCTTCGCCTTCACCCACGTCCTGCCGTCGTTCCTCGTCCAGTACGCACCGACGCCGGCGTACGTGTATCCCCCGAACGCGTTGTCGCCGGTGAGGGCGATGATCCGGCCGCCGGCCGCCTGCGTGTGGGCCACCGAGCCCACCTGCTGGGTGGGCAGGCCGTCGCCGAGCGACACCCACGACTCGCCGAAGTCCGACGTCGCGTACACGCCGCCGCTGGCGATGGCCGCGAGGATCCGCCCACGCCGCTCGTCGATCGCGAAGTCGGAGATGCGCCCGGCCGCCTTCGGCTGGCCCTGGGCATAGGTCTCGTACGAGGGATCGGTCGACAGCAGCGGGGTCTTGCCGACGGGCTCCCACCGGTTGGCCCCGCCCCGGACCGGCGCCACGGCGCGCGAGACGCGGCCCTTCTGGGCGATGGCGTTCGCCAGGGCGTCCGGCGTGGACGTCCCGAGGCGCAGCGCGAGCTGGTGGGAGATGAGGGCGAGCTCCTCGGGCGACTCGAGCCCCTGCAGGCGCAGGCAGTTGTCCGGGACGCCGACCGTGAGCGCCGCGCCGGCGACCCCGGGGACCGTCTCGTTCTCGCCGAGGCGTCCGACGCTCGGCAGGCACGGGGCCTGGGGCGCGGTCGACACGGTCGCGGGTGCGGTGGTCGCGAGGGGCTCGGACCGGGCTCGCACCACGGCCAGGCCGGTGGCGAGCGTCAGGGCGACGATCGCGGCGAGCAGACGCCGCGCGTGGGCAGGAGGCTGGATCCGGGTCATCTCGTCGTGGGCTCCACCGGGGCTTCGCAGGGTGTGGAGCGCGCGATGCGGGGGACGCGCGTTCTCCGTCGAACGCCACCCGGCCCCTTCCGGGTGCGTCGCTCGTCCGATTTCGACGCTCGGGAGGGCCTTCCCTGCCCGCCGGCGCAGAACGCGGCCGGCTACTGCAGGACCGGGTGGCCGGCGTCCTCGATGAAGGCCGGCAGGAGCTTCCCGGTCACCCGCCCCGAGGGAGTGACCCGGACCTCGGCCACGGCCGTGACCGATCCTTCGTACGAGTGGTTGGGCCACACGAAGTTCCCCAGGCCCCAGAAGACCGGCCGCCCCCGGTAGACGTCCATCGGGTTCAGGCGATGGGAATGGTGCCCGAAGATGGCGTCGGCTCCTGCATCGATCATGGCGTGGGCGCGCTCCACGTCCTCGGACCGGGGCGTCGTGTCGAGCTCGACGCCCCAGTGGATCGACACGAACACCAGGTCGGCCACCGCGTCCGCGGCTCGAACCGTCGCCACCATCGAGGCGATGTCGTCCCCGTTCGCCATGCCCGGCGTCGACTCGGTCGCGAGCCAGGCGTCCCACGGGACGACGCCGCCGAACCCGACCACCGCGATCCGCCACCCGTTGATTTCGAACAGTGCCGGTGCATTGGCCTCGGCAACGTTGCGGCCGGCGCCGACGGGGGCGATGTCGTTCGCCTGGAGGTTGGCCCTCGTATCGAGGAGCCCGTCGGGTCCGTAGTCCATCGAGTGGTTGTTGCCGAGGTTCGCGACCTCCACTCCCGCCTCACGGGCTACGGGAAGCGCTGCCGGATCGCCGCGGAAGTTGAACTCCTTCTCCCACTTGGTGCCGCCGGTGGTGACGGCGCACTCCAGGTTCACGATCGTGAGGTCGTCCCGGCGGAACAGGCCGTCCAGACCCGACCAGGCGTACTCGTAGCCGTGCGACTGGAAGTTCGGGATGTAGTTCGGATCCAGGTTCACGTCGCCCGTGCCGTGGACCAGCAGCTCGCCCCGCGCCGGGGTGGTCGGCGGCGTCGCGGTGGGGCCGGGCACGGGCTCCGTCGGCCCCGGCGTGGGCGAAGGCGAAGCGCGGCCCAGGAGCCGGTCGCGGAGCCCAGGGCTCAAGAAGGCCGTGGCGGCGGCGAGCACGGCGAGGACCACGACGATCCACAGCACCGGCAGCGGCCCTCGGCGACCCGGGCGGTGCTTCCCGCTGGTCACGGCCGTCCGGTGCTCACGGCTTCACGATCTCGCGGGTCCGCTCGACGTCGCGCCCGATCTGCTCCGAGAGGGCCTCGGCCGACTCGAAGCGCTCCTCGTCTCGGAGGCGCTCCCAGAACTCGATCGTCAGGAGCTCCCCCTTCAGCCCCGGGCCGTCGTAGTCGAGCAGGAACGCCTCGAGGTGATGGGGGTCCGCTCCGAACGTTGGGTTGACGCCGATGTTGATGGCCGCGACCCACTCCCCGCCTCCCCGCCGGCGCCCCTGGCCCGCGTAGACCCCGTCCCGCGGCATCAGGATGCCCTCGGGGGGCCGCAGGTTGGCCGTCGGCCAGCCCAGCCCGCTCCCCCGGCCCGCGCCGGAAACGACGTGGCCCTCCACCGAGTACCGACGCCCCAGCGCCTCGCGCGGCCAGTCCAGCTCTCCCTCGAGCAGGGCGGCCCGGATGGCGGAGGAGGACACCGTCCGGCCCTCGATCTCGAGCAGCCCCACCGCCTCGACGCCGAACCCGCCGGCCTCGCCGAGCTCGGTCAGCGTCTGGAACGTCCCCACGGCCTTGTGGCCGAACGTGAAGTTCGCCCCGACGACGACCTGCACCGCCGACAACCCGCCCGCCAGGACCCGTGCCACGAAGTCCTCGGGACTCCACCGGGAGAACGGGACGTTGAATTCCAGCACCGCGAGGGCGTCCACCCCGAGCGCCGCGATCAGCTCCGCCTTGTGGCGCAGCGGCGTCAGCAGGCGCGGCGCGGTGTCCGGGGCGAACACCTGCCGGGGATGCCGGTCGAAGGTGACGGCGATCGAGCGGGTACCGAGACGCGCCGCGTGTTCCCCGGCCCGGCGGAATACCGCCTGGTGCCCGCGGTGCACGCCGTCGAAGAACCCGATCGTGACCACGGAGGGAACCCCGTCGCCGGGGAGCGCCGATCGACCCTGCCAGACCTCCATCGCGCGACGCAGGGTACTCGACGGGCCGGGCTTACCCCTGGGTCTCGGCTTCGGCCTCGGCCTCGGCCCGTGGGCCCGCCCGGCGGTCCCTCGGCTGCTCACGGGGCAGCTCGATCGTGAAGACCGACCCCTTGCCGGCACGACCCTCGGCTCGGATGCGGCCGCCGTGGGCCTGCACGATCCGGCGCACGATGTACAGGCCGAGGCCCGTACCCTTGATGTCGCGGGTCGAGGCGTTGCGGATCCGGACCATGCGGTCGAACACGATCGCGGCCTCCTCGGAGGTCAGCCCGACCCCCTGGTCCTCGATCTCCACGCGCACGATCGCGGTCTCGCCCCGCACCCGGACCACGACCCGGCCCCCCTCGGGTGAATACTTGATCGCGTTGTCCAGGAGGTTCAGCAGGACCTCCTGCAGCCGGGCCTCGTCGGCCTGCACGACCGTGTCGCCGGAGCGCTCGAACGCCACCTCGTGGGCCGAGGAGAGCTGGCCTACCAGGCGGGTGCACCGGTCCGCGATCGTCCCGACGTCCACCAGCTCGAAGGTGTACGAGAGCTCCCCGTGCTCGGCTCGGACGGCCGTCAACACGTCGCGCGCCAGGTCGGCGAGCCGGCTCGCCTCCTGCTCGATGGCGTTCAGCATGTCCAGTCGGTCCGTCTCGCTCACACGCTCGCCCCGGGTGCGCAGGATGGCGGCCATGCCTCCGATCACCGTCAGCGGGTTTGCGAAATCGTGCGAGACGACCGCCATGAAGTCGGCGCGCATCCGGTCGAGCTCGCGGAGCCGGTAGACCACCTCGCGCTCGCGTGCCAGCAAGTTCCGGTTCTCGCGCAGGGTCAGGAACTGGCGGAATGCCTGGAGCAGCGCGATCCCCAGTCCTCCCAGCACCACGAACGGCCTGGGGTCTGCGGAGAGCGCCTCGAGGCCGACCACGGCCGTGACCCCGACCAGGATGAATAGCGGCAGGACGTGGAAGCTGGCTCGCTCCCACGGGCTGGCCTCCTCAGGCTCCCCCGGCTGCCACGACCCGGACCGGGCGGCCAGGAAGGCCGCGTGGGACACGAACAGGAATCCCCACAGGAAGACCAGGAACACGGGGCTCGATCCCTCGACCGGGCCCTCCGTCGCGAGCGACAGGAACGCGAGGTCCCCGCTGACGAGGACCGCCAGCCCGGCGCTCAGGATGCCGAGCCAGGCCAGTCGCAGGCCCCGGGTCGTCAGCAGGACCGCCACGACCGCCCAGAGCAGAGCCATGTCCGCGACGGCCAGGGCCAGGTTGACGGCGAGCGTCCACCCCGCCGATCCACTCCGGGCGATGGGCGTCACCACGTGTGCGGCCACCACCAGGGCGATGAGCAGCCCTGCCGCGCCCCCGTCGAGGAGGTCGCGCAGACCGAGGCGGTGTGGTCGGCGCGGGAGGGCGAACACGGCGCTCAGGTAGAAGGGGTACGCGCCGAAGTAGAGAAGGTCCGTCAACGCAGGGCTCTGCGGACGGGCCCCCGTGGCGAGCGCGAACACGGCCGAGATCGTCGACGCGACCACCGTCAGGGTGAGCCCGGCGGTCACGAGCGCCCACGACCGGCGGAGATCCTCCGGGCCCCGGAGGGCGGCCCCACCGACGGCCC
>JBBDTT010000026.1:0-11715 GCA_040904285.1 Actinomycetota bacterium | reverse complement strand
TTCGTGCTGTTGGCGCTGGCGTTGATCCCCACCGCGACGATCCTGGCCGCGGCCGTCATCCGGGCGTGGGAGCCGCGCTCCTCCTGGAGTTCGCCGCGAGCGCGCCCTCCGCGCAAGGCCCGCTGATAGGCTCCGCGGCAGACCGAGGGGGAGGAGACGGCGATGGCGGGCAAGGACTCGAAGGACGCGCTGGGGCGCGCGAAGGACCTCGCGGAGAAGGCGGCGGAGACCGCGATGTCGGCGGCCTCGAAGGCCGCGCCGCTCGCGAAGAAGGGCGCCGACGCGGCCGTCAAGGCGGCGAAGGGGGCGGCACCGATCGCCAAGAAGGGCGTCGAGAAGGGCATGGAGCTCGCGTCGAAGGTGGCCGAGGTCGCGGGGCCGCTGGCCTCGAAGGGCGTCGACGCCGCGAAGAAGACCGCCGACTCCGCCCGCAAGCGCTTCACGAAGTAGGCCCGTGCGCGGCCCCGAGTCCGCGGGCGACATCCCCGAGATCGTCGAGGCCGCCCCGGGGGCCCTGTCCTCGAACCGGATCGCCACGATCCCGAACCTCCTCTCGGCGATCCGCATCGTCCTGATCCCGGTCTTCGTGTGGCTGATCGTCCGCGAGGACACCCGACTGTGGGGCATGCTCCTGCTGGCCGTGGTCCAGTCCACGGACTGGGTCGACGGCTACATCGCCCGGCGCACCGGGTCCGTCTCGGAGCTCGGCAAGCTGCTCGACCCCCTGGCCGATCGCCTGGCCGTCGGCGGGGCCCTCATCACCTTCGTCGCGCTCGACGCGCTCCCGCTGTGGACGGCCCTCACCGTGCTGGTCCGCGACGGCCTGGTGCTGGGCGCGGCGATCTTCCTGGTCCTGTCGAAGGGGCCGCGGATCGACGTCCGTCGCATCGGGAAGATCGCGACGTTCACGCTCATGCTGGGCCTCCCGCTGATCGCGTGGGGCAACTTCGGGCTGCCCCTCCCGCACCTGGCGCGGATCTGCGGCTGGGCGTTCTACGCGGTCGGCATCCTCGAGTACTGGGTCGCCGCCGGCTACTACGTGGGCGATCTGCGGAAGGAGTACGCGGCACGAGGATCGGCACGAAAGGAGTAGGCCGGGGAGCCCCCGGATATCATCAGGCCCCATGAAGGCCGTCGTGATGGCGGGCGGGCAGGGCAGCCGCCTGCGACCCCTCACCAGCAACCAGCCCAAGCCGATGCTGCCGATCGTCGGCCAGCCGATGATGCAGCACATCCTCGGGCTGCTCCGCCGGCACGAGTTCACCGACGTCGTGGCCACCGTGCAGTTCCTGGCGAGCATCATCCGCAACTACTTCGGCGACGGATCCGACCTGGGCGTGTCGCTGAACTACGCCACCGAGGAGGAGCCGCTGGGGACGGCGGGGAGCGTCAGGCACGCCGCCCACTTCCTGGACGACACGTTCCTGGTCATCTCCGGCGACACCCTGACCGACATCGACCTGACGTCGGTCCTCGCGTACCACCGCGAGCGCCAGTCCGCCGTGACCGTGGTCGTGAAGCGTGTCGAGGACCCTCTCGAGTTCGGCATCGTGATCGCCGACGAAGACGGCCGCATCGACCGGTTCCTGGAGAAGCCGGGCTGGGGGGAGGTGTTCTCGGACACGATCAACACCGGCATCTACGTGATCGAGCCCGAGGTGCTCGCCCACGTCCCCACCGGCGGAGCGTTCGACTTCGCGGCCGACCTGTTCCCCCTGCTGCTCGGCAAGGGCCTGCCGATGTTCGCGTACCGGACCGACGCCTACTGGACCGACGTGGGGACCCTCGAGACGTACCTGCAGGCCCACCGCGACATCCTGGACGGCAAGGTGGAGGTCGAGATGCAGGGCTTCGAGCTCGGTGACGGGGTGCGGCTCGGCCTGGGCGCCGAGGTGGACCCGGACGCACAGGTCGCCGGCCCCGCCTACATCGGCGAGAACTCCCGCGTCGAGGCCGGTTCGACCGTGCGCGAGTACACCGTCCTGGGCAGCAACGTGGTCGTGAAGACCGGCGCGTTCCTGCACCGAGCGATCGTCCACGACAACGCGTACATCGGTCCCGGCTCGAGCCTGCGTGGCTGCGTCGTCGGCAAGAACACCGACGTCAAGCGGAACGCGCGCCTGGAGGAGGGGGTCGTGGTCGCGGACGAGTGCTACGTCGGCGACGGTGCGGTCATCAACCCGCAGGTCAAGGTCTATCCGTTCAAGACGGTGGACGCGGGTGCCCTAGTCACCCAGAGCATCATCTGGGAGTCCCACGGCGCCCGGAGCCTGTTCGGCCAGCACGGCGTGGCGGGCCTCGTGAACATCGACGTGACGCCCGAGATGGCGATGCGCCTGGCCCTCGCGTTCGGCAGCACGCTGCCCAAGTCCGCGGTGGTCACCGCGTCCCGCGACGTGACCCGCACCGCCCGGTTCGTGAAGCGGGCGATGGTCGCGGGGTTCAACGCGGCCGGCGTGGGGTGCCACGACCTCGAGCTGGTGCCGCCGGCCGTGGCCCGCCACTACGCGCGTTCGGCCCGGGCCATCGCCGGCGTCTGCGTGCGCACGGCTCCCGACGACCCCGCGTCCGTGCAGATCCAGTTCTTCGACGGGCGGGGCGTGGACATCGACCCCGCCACCCAGCGCAAGGTCGAGCGGACCTTCTACCGGGACGACTTCCGCCGGGCCTTCCACCACGAGATCGGCGAGATCACCTTTCCGGCCCGCGGCCGCGAGTACTACACGCGCGGCCTGTGGGACGCCGTGGACCTGGAGGCGATCCGCGAGTCGGCACCGAAGCTGGTGGTGGACTACGCGTACGGCGCCGGGAACCTGACGGCGCCCGCCGCCCTCGGGCGGATCGGCGCGGACGTGCTGTCGATGAACGCCGTGCTCGACGAGGACCGCGTCGTGATGGACGAGGCAGAAACGGCCCGTCATCTCGAGACCGTGGCGGGCTTGGTCCGAGCGAGCGGCGCCGACGTCGGCGTGGTCATGGACGCCACGGCCGAGCGAGTCCGCCTGGTCGACGACCGCGGGCGGGTGCTCGACCCCGTCAAGGGCCTGCTCGCCTACGCGAGCCTCGTCTCCCGCACGATCGAGGCGCCGCGCATCGCGGTGCCGGTGACGACGCCGCGCGCGCTCGCGGAGATCGCGGCCACCTCGGGCGGGGAGATCATCTGGACGCGGGTCGCTCCCTCGGCCCTCATGGCCGCGGCGGACGAGGACAAGGTCGTGTTCGCGGCCGACGCCGCCGGCGGCGCGATCTTTCCCGAGTTCCTCGCCGCGTTCGACGCCGTGATGAGCGTCGCGAAGCTGTTGGAGCTGCTGGCCCACGCGGAGGTGCCGCTCTCGGAGGTCGTCGACGCGCTGCCACCGGTGCACCTGGTCGAGCTGGACGTGCCGATGCCCTGGGAGGCCAAGGGGACCGTGATGCGCCGCCTCCTGGAGCGCCAGCAAGGCGGCGAGGTGGACGTGACCGACGGGGTCAAGGTCTACCGGGGCCGTGACTGGGCGCTGGTCCTTCCCGATCCCGTCGAGCCCGTGGTGCGGGTGTGGGCCGAGGCCGATTCACTGGACGCTGCCGGCCTGCTGGCCGGGGAGTTCGCCGCCCTCGTGGACGAGCTGCGCGACTGATGACCGACGGGTTCAACGTCGCCTCCCCCGAGGAGATCAAGGCCGGACGGGTGACGGACGTCTACTTCGAGCGCGGCCGGGAGATCCTCCAGGCCGAGGGCAGGGACCCCCGCGTCTTCGCCGAGGTCCGCGCGTCGTCGTTTCCCCGCGACTGGGCGTGGGGGTTGTTCGCCGGGCTGGACGAGGCGGTCGCCCTCCTGGAGGGGGTCGATCTGGACGTGACGGCGATCCCCGAGGGAAGCGTGTTCTACGCGGAGGAGCCCGTCCTGACGATCGAGGGAAACTACCTGAGCTTCGGCGTCCTGGAGACGGCGCTCCTCGGCGTGCTGTGCCAGGCGAGCGGCACGGCTACCGCGGCGGCCCGGGTGAAGCGCGCCGCCGCCGGACGCCCCGTGTACTCCTTCGGCTCGCGGCGGATGCATCCGTCGATCGCCCCGATGATCGAGCGCGCGGCGTACGTCGGCGGCTGCGACGGCGTCTCCGGCGTGAAGAGCGGGGAGGTGCTGGGTATCCCCCCCGTGGGGACGATGGCGCACGCGGTCACGCTGATCCTGGGCGACCAGGCCGCGTGGTCCGCGTTCGATCGCACCATCGATCCGACCGTGCCCCGCGTCGCCCTGGTCGACACCTTCCAGGACGAGAAGTTCGGGGCGCTCGCGGCCGCGCGGCTGCTCGGTCCGAAGCTGGCCGCCGTGCGCCTGGACACCCCGTCCTCCCGACGGGGCGACTTCTCGTCGATCCTTCGCGAGGTCCGGTGGGAGCTGGATCAGGCCGGCTTCTCCCACGTGCGCATCTTCGTCTCGGGAGGGATCGACGAGGCCGCCATCCTGGAGCTGAACCGCTACGCGAGCGCCTACGGCGTGGGCACCGCCGTGTCGAACGCGCCGGTCGTCGACTTCTCGCTGGACATCGTCGAGATGGACGGGACCGCCCACGCCAAGCGCGGGAAGCTCTCGGGGCGCAAGCACCTGTGGCGCTGTGAGACGTGCGGCAACCGCGGCATCGCGCCGGCCGCGGCCCGCCTGGGCGACTGCCCGCGGTGCGGCCACCGCGTGCAGGAGATGCTGCGACCGATGCTGAAGGGCGGCGCGCGCTCTGGCCCGTACCCGGGCCCGGGCGAGATCCGCGCCCGCGCGCTCACCGAGGTGGGCGCGGCGCCCGACCCGTTCGCCGGTTCCCTTTCATGACCGCCCCGCCCGACATCAACGAGGAGGATCGATGAACTACCCCGACGACGTCGTCTACACCCGAGAGCACGAGTGGGCGCGCGGTGAGGAGGGGAGCCGGGTTCGCGTCGGCATCACCGACTTCGCGCAGGACGCCCTGGGCGACGTCGTCTACGTCGACCTGCCGGCCGAGGGCGCCGAGGTCCGCGCCGGGGAGCCCTTCGGCGAGGTGGAGTCGACGAAGTCGGTCTCGGACGTGTACGCGCCGGTGGACGGCGTCGTCGTCGAGCGGAACGCGGGACTCGAGGACTCGCCCGAGTTCGTCAACGAGGACCCGTACGGCGACGGTTGGATGCTGCTGATCGAGGCCTCCGACCCATCCCAGATCGAGGGACTGCTTTCGGCGGACGCGTATCGCGAGTTCGTCGAGGCCGAGGGCGCGGACGCCTAGCCAACCCTCGACCTCGACCTCGACCCGCCCCGAAACCCGTTCCCGCAGGTCGTTGACCCCTTTTCCCCCCGGGCGTACTGTTGGCAGCCCTGCTCGAACCCTCGACGTGCCGTGGAGGGTCATCTCCTCTCGACGGGAGGGCGAGGTTGTACTGCACCCAGTGTGGACATCGAAACCCTCGGGACGCGCGCTTCTGCGCGAAGTGCGGTCATCCCCTGGGCGAGGACAGCACCGCGACGTTCACCCCCGTGGAGCTCGAGGACGAGACCGGTGAGGTCGAGCACATCCCGGTCGAGGACCTCGAGGCCGGCCAGGCGTTGCTGGTCGTCAAGCGTGGGCCGGGCGCCGGATCACGCTTCCTCCTGGACAAGGACGTGGTGGTGTGCGGACGCCACCCCGAGAGCGACGTGTTCCTCGACGACATCACCGTCTCCCGCAAGCACCTGGAGTTCCGGCGCAAGGACGGCGCCTTCTCCGTCCACGACCTGGGAAGCCTCAACGGCACGTACGTGAACGGGGACCTGGTCGAGGAGACCCAGCTGGCGAACGGGGACGAGATCCAGGTCGGCAAGTTCAAGCTCATCTTCTTCACGGCGCCGGAGTGATGTCCATGGCCACGCGCAGCTACCTGTCGATCGGAGAGGTGCTCGTCGCGCTGAAGGCCGAGTTCCCCGACATCACGATCAGCAAGATCCGCTTCCTGGAGGGGGAGGGGCTGATCGACCCGGAGCGCACTCCGTCGGGGTACCGCAAGTTCTACGACAAGGACGTCGACCGCCTTCGCCGGATCCTGCGCCTGCAGCGCGACGAGTACCTCCCGCTGAAGGTCATCAGGGAGCGCCTCGACTCGCCGGTCCGCGAGTCCTCGGCCCGCGGCGGCGATGACGAGCCCGGCCCCGAGCCGGAGGCCGGCACGGCGCCGGCGGCCCGGCGCGAGCTTCCGCCGCTCGAGGACGACATCGTCCAGACCGCCCAGGGCCTGCAGATGTCCATCGAGGAGCTCTCCTCGGCCACCGGCGTCGACGCGGACCTGATCCGCGAGCTGGAGTCCTTCGGCCTGTTGAAGGGCCAGGGGGACAACGGCGCCCGCTACTACGACGGCGACGACCTCGTCGTGCTCTCGATCGTGAAGGACTTCTTCAAGTACGGCGTCGAGCCCCGGCACCTCACGATGTACCGGCACTTCGCCGAGCGCGAGGCGTCGTTCTTCGAGGCGATCGTCCTCCCGGTCCTTCGCCAGCGGAACCCCGACGCCCGCAAGGCGGCGACCGAGTCGCTCGGCGACCTGGCCCGCCTGTCGCGCAAGCTCAAGCAGGCGCTGCTGTCGTCCAACCTCCGGCAGCACCTCACCGGCGCCCCCTAGGCGCCGTGCCCCGGACCGCACCCCGCGCGCCGGGAGCCGCCCTCGCTTCGGTCCTCGCGGTCCTCGTCATCGCGGCCGGGCCCGCGGTGGTGTCCCGGGCCGCCGGCCTGAACCAGGCCTTTCCGCCTCCCACCCCCGTCCCGCCCGACGGCTCGCTCTCGCCCTATCCCACCGCCCTGGCCACACCTCCGCCGAGCGACGAGCCGCCGGAGCTCCGGGCCGAGGCCGCCGCGCTGGTGGACCTGGACGCCGGCCAGGTCCTGTTCGCGCGGGACGGCCGTGAGCGCCGGCCGATCGCGAGCCTCACCAAGATCATGACCGCCCTCGTCGTCCTGGAGCTGGTCGCTCCGGGCGACCCGGTGACGGCGAGCGCCGTGGCGGCGGGGCAGTCCGGCGCCGAGCTCGGGCTGGTGGTGGGGGAGACCCTCCCCGCCCGGGAGCTGCTGTACGCGCTGCTGCTGCAGTCGGCCAACGACGCGGCGGTCGCCCTGGCGGAACACGTCGAGGGAAGCGTTGCCGGCTTCGTCGACCGGATGAATGACCGGGCCGAGGCCCTGGGGCTCGAGGACACGGAGTTCTTCTCGCCGAACGGGCTCGACGACCGCGGGTTCTCCACGGCCGTGGACCTGGCCCGGCTCACCCGCCTGGCCCTTGACGTGCCGGAGATCGCCCGCATCGTCGGGACCAAGGTCCATGACGTCCCCGCGCCCGAGGGCGAGCCCCGGCACATCCAGAACCGCAACGCGCTGCTGTGGCTGTATCGAGGCGCCCTCGGCGTCAAGACGGGATTCACGACCGCCGCCGGCTTCTGCCTGATCGTCGCGGCCGAGCGGGACGGCGAGCGCCTGGTTGCGGTGGTCCTCGGCGAGCCCTCCCAGGCCTGGGACGACGCCGCCACGCTGATGAACTACGGGTTCGAGGCGTTCGAACGCCGGGCGGTCGTCTCCTCCGGCGAGGCCCTCGAACCCGTGAGCGTCCAGGGCTACGCGGTCCCGGCGGTCGCCGGCCGCACGGTGTACGCGTACGTCGACGAGGGGCCGGTGCGCATCGACGTGCGTCCGCTGGGAGGCCTCAAGCTCCCGGTCCAGGAGGGCCAACGCCTCGGCCTGGCCGTGGTGCGGGTCGGTGGCGCCGAGATCGGGCGGATCCCGGTGCGGGTGGGCGACCTGCCCGAGGTGCCGGGCACGGGGCTGCCGCTGTGGCGGCGGGTGGCGGCCGTCCTGGTGGCTCTCATCGGCCGGATGGTCACCGGCACGTAGAATCGAGGTCCGTGGAGGACGAACGTGTGCGGATCCTGTGGGACGCGTCGACGATCCGCGACCGGGTCCGCGCGCTGGGACGCGCGATCACCGACGACTACGCGGGCCGATCGCCCGTCCTGATCTCGGTCCTCAAGGGCGGCGCGGTCTTCCTCTCCGACCTCCTGCGCGAGATCCGGCTGCCCGCGCGCATCGATTTCATGTCGATCTCCAAGTACGCGGGGCAGGAGGAGGCCGCCTCGGGGGTCGTTCGGATCGTGAAGGACCTCGACGAGGACATCGGCGACCAGGACGTGATCGTCGTCGAGGACATCATCGACACCGGGCTGACCCTCTCCTACCTGCTGTCCACGCTGGAAGCCCGCGGGCCGGCGTCGCTCGAGGTGTGCACGCTCCTCGACCGCTCCGTGCGGCGGATCGTCCCGCTGCCGATCCGGTACCGGGGCTTCGACTGCCCCGATCAGTTCGTGGTCGGCTACGGCCTGGACGTCGACGAGCGGTGGCGCAACCTGCCCATGATCCTGGCGCTGTCACACCCCGACGCCGCCCGCGACGACCCCGAGCTGCTGCTCCCGTACCTCGCCGAGGCGGCCCCGGCGGGGCCGGTCGGGGGCCCGGACGCCGGTGATACATTGGCTCCGGGATGATCGAGCTGAACCTCATCGGCGTCCGAGTCGAGCTCCCGACGAACCAGCCCATCGTGCTGCTCAAGGAGAAGACGGGGGAGCGCTTCCTCCCGATCTGGATCGGCGCCATGGAGGCCACCGCGATCGCGTTCGCCCTCCAGGGCATCGTCACCGCCAGGCCGATGACCCACGATCTGCTGAAGAACCTCCTGGAAGAGCTCACGGTCAACGTCGAGGCCATCGAGATCACGGAGCTGAAGGAGGGGACCTTCTACTCGGTGATCCGGCTGGCGCTGAACGGCAGCCGCTTCGAGGTGTCGTCCCGGCCCTCGGACGCCATCGCCCTCGCGGTGCGCGCGAACGTGCCGATCTTCGCCCACGAGGACGTCCTGACCGAGGCATCCATCGTCATCCGCGACGACGAGGAGCAGGAGGTCGAGAAGTTCCGCGAGTTCCTCGATCAGGTCACCCCCGAGGACTTCGAATAGGCGGGCACCTCGTTGACTGGCCCCAACCCGCGGAGTAGGCTCCAGCAGCAGTCACACCCGAGTAATTACGGAGTTGAAAGATGGCCGACGAACAGGGCTTTCGCGTCCCCGACGTCCAGCGGCTGACGGGGATCACGTACCGCCAGCTGGACTACTGGACCCGCACCGGCCTCGTGGAGGCCAGCGTGCGCGAGGCCGGGGGATCGGGCACCCAGCGCCTCTACTCGTTCACCGACGTGCTCGAGCTCAAGGCCATCAAGCGGATGGAGGACATGGGCCTGTCGCTCCAGAAGATCCGTAAGGCCGTGAAGAACCTTCGCGACATCCTCGACAAGAGCCCCCACAACGCGAGCCTCGTCTCGGACGGCACCACGATGTACGCGGTGGAGTCGGAGGGCGAGATCATCGACCTCCTGAGCAAGGGTCAGGGCGCCTTCTTCATCCCGCTCCCGCAGCTCCGTACGGAGCTCGAGGAGGCGGTGGCGGCGGTCCCGGCGGGAGGGGCTTGACCCGCAAGCTTCGCTCGGTCCCCACCGAGCCGCTGAAGAGCGACTCCACACCCTTTGCCCACGCCAGCGAGCGCCAGTTCGCGAAGCTGCTCGACTTCTACCAGATCGAATGGGACTACGAGCCCCGCTCGTTCGACCTCGCGTGGGACGCCGACGGGCACATCACCCAGCGGTTCACCCCGGACTTCTACCTGCCCCAGTGGGACCTGTACATCGAGATCACGACCCTGAACCAGAAGCTCGTGACCAAGAAGAACCGCAAGGTCCGCAAGCTCCGCGAGCTCTATCCGCACGTCAAGTGCAAGATCTTCTACCAGCGCGACTACCTGTCCCTGGTCATGAAGTACGGCCTCGAGGACCACGCCGGCTAGCCCGCCGGCGTCTCTATCTCGAGGCCTTCGAATGCCTCCGCCTGTGCCTGCACCGCCCGCCTCGCTCGCGCGTAGAAAAGCCAGGCCTGGAACACCGGCACGAGCAGCCAGATTAGCGAGCCCCAGACCCAGCCACCGCTTGCGATTTTGAGAAACGCCGAGAGGCCGGCCATCGACAGCCCGACGGGGACGGCGACCCACAGGATCCCCCGGCGGTAGACGCGAACCCGACCACGCAGGTACGGCATCAGCGCCGGTTCGCCCAGGGCGACGCTTCCGGTGAGGACCCAGCTCACGTGTCTCCGCGCCTGAGGGGACAGTGCGCTCAACGGCGGGTATGGCCGCGCAAGCATGACCTCGATCCGTCGTGCCAACCACCCCATCCACGAACGGTCGATCCTGGCGAACACCCGCTCGTCGAGGCGGTTCATCGCCGCGAGGGCATGGCCGAGGAGCCTGCGGGCCATGAACGGAAGTATGCGCCCATAAGGGCGCTTCCGGCGGGCTCCACTAGAATCCGCATCGGTCTTCCCCCTGTCTCCTCCGAAAGGACCCGCCGGGTGCAGTTCGCGCCGCATACCGACGAAGACGTCCGCGAGATGCTCGACGCGATCGGGCTCACCTCGATCGAGGACCTCTACGCGCACATCCCGCCCGAGGTCCGCCTGGACCGGCCGCTGCATCTGGCGAAGGGCCTGTCCGAGCCCGAGCTGGTCGGGGAGCTCAAGCGCCTCGCGGCTCGAAACCGGAATGTCGAGGACCTGGTCTGCTTCGCGGGCGCGGGTGCGTACGACCACTACGTGCCGGCGGTGGTGTGGGCGCTGGCCGGGCAGAGCGAGCTGTACACCTCCTACACGCCGTACCAGCCGGAGCTCTCCCAGGGCGTGCTGCAGGCGCTGTTCGAGTACCAGTCGATGATCTGCGACCTCACCGGGCTCGAGGTGTCGAACGCGTCGCTCTACGACGGCGCGACGGCCCTGGTCGAGGCGGTCAACCTGTCCCGCGCGGCCACCGGCCGGGACCGCGTGCTGGTCGCCGACACGGTCGATCCCCGCTACGGCCGGGTCCTCGAGACGTACGGACGCGGGTCCGGGTACCGCCCGGAGACCTTCGCCTCGGAGGGGGGGCGCGCGGTGGCCCCGGAGGTCGCCGAGGACGTGGCGTGCGTGATCGTGCAGCATCCGAACCGGCTGGGGATCCTCGAGCCGGCCCGGGAGATCTTCGCCGCGGCTCGTGCCGGCGGCGCCCGGGCCGTCCAGGTGTTCGACCCGCTGTCGCTGGGGGTCCTCGCACCGCCCGGCGAGCTCGGCGCGGACGTGGCCGTGGCCGAGGGCCAGGTCCTGGGGAACCACCTGAACTACGGCGGGCCGTACCTGGGGATCATCGCCGCCCGCATGCAGGACGTCCGGCGGATGCCGGGGCGGATCGCGGGCGAGACCCTCGACGTCGACGGCAACACCGGCTACGTCCTGACCCTGCAGGCCCGCGAGCAGCACATCCGCCGGGAGCGGGCGACCTCGAACATCTGCACGAACCAGACGCTGATGGCCATCGCCGCGACGGTGTACCTCGGCTGGCTGGGGCCGCAGGGGCTCCTGGAGCTGGGGCAGCAGTGCGCGGCCAACGCGGCCTACGCGGCGGCGCGGCTCACGAGGATCGCCGGCGTCGAGCTCGTGCACCCCGACGCGCCGTTCTTCAAGGAGTTCGCGATCCGGCTGCCCCGCGACGCGGCCGAGGTCGTCGAGGCCCTGGTCCCCGAGGGGTTCCTGGCCGGCGTGCCGGTCCCGGAGGGCCTGCTCGTCGCGGTGACCGAGCGCCGCGAGAAGCGGGAGATCGACGCGCTCGCGACCGCCCTGGAGGCGGTG
>JBBDTT010000025.1:0-11802 GCA_040904285.1 Actinomycetota bacterium | reverse complement strand
GCGTGTCCCCCGTGACGGTACGGGTCCGGATCTCCCGGGCCCGGCAGGCGCTCGCGAAGCAGGTGAGGATCGATGGGTGAGCTGAAGGAGCTGCTGGAGCGCGAGGCGCGCCGCGTCGCCGCGGACCCGGACGCGATCGAGGGCGTGGTCCGCCGCGCGGAGCGCCGCCACCGGACGCGCCGCGTCGTGGCGGGCGCCACCGCGTTCGCCGTGGTCATCGGCGTCGGCCTCGGCGCGTGGACGCTCCTCGGGGATCGCGGGGACGTCACGCCGGGCGACGAGACTCCCCCGGTCGAGGACAAGTGGCCGGCGGGCGCCTGGCCCCACGAGACTCGGGCCGAGGCCGAGGAGGCCCAGCGGCGGGCCGACGCCGGGGATCCCGAGTACACCTGGCACCTCGACGCCGAGGAGATGGCGATCCGCTACGCCGCCGAGACGTTCGGATGGACCGAGACCTACTTCGACGACTCGCTCGACGGACAGAGCGGGATGGTCGCCCTCACCCTGTACGTGGCGTCCTGCGACATCGCGGGCGGCGGCTACGAGCCGTGCGAGGGCACCAGCACGCCCGAGGGAGATCAGGAGGCCCTGCTCTCGTTCGAGCGGCTGGTCCGACAGGACGACACGGGCGTGTGGACGCTCACCGACGTCGGCGGACCCAACGACCTCCGCCGGTACGCGAACTTCATGTACGGCCGGCTGCCTATCGGCTTCGACGAGGCCGCCTGCCCCGAGCCGCCCGTCGCCCCCGCGGACGACGCCACCGTGGAGGAAGCCGCGGTGCTCTTCATGGCCGACGCCAACTTCGAGGCCGGCAGGCCCGAGAACCTCTGGAAGTGGCTCGACGCGTCGTCGCATCCGAGGCAGGGCGACCCGGACCTGTTCGCGTACCACTTCCGGAACACCCCCGTCACGAGCGAGTACGCGACCTACGAGATCACCTACGTCGGCGCGGACTTCCCGAACGACCTGGCGATCGCCGAGCGGTGTGGGCAGGACGTGCGGGACGCGCTCACCGCGGTCGAGGTGACGTTCCCGAACGTGGCCGAGGGCGGCGAGTCGACCGCACTCCTCGTCTGGGTGACCCACCCCGAGGGCCCGCGGCTCTGGTACGTGCAGTAGGCGCCGGGCGCGAGGGCGGCGAAACTACGCCGCGTGACTAAGCGCTCCGCCGTCGGGCGGCGTTCAAGCCTCGTGCAGGCGCCCGCGGCCGCCGACCAACCGGTGGACCCGCCCGAGGAGCCCCCCCGCTTCGAGGCGATCTTCGACGCCGAGGCCGAGCGGCTGTTCCGGGCCCTGTATCTGATGACCGGCAACCGGCACGAGGCGGAGGAGGTCATGCAGGACGCGTTCATCGCCGTGTGGGAGCGCTGGGACCGGGTCGGCGCGATGGCCTCGCCCACGGGCTACCTGTACCGGACGGCCATGAACCGGTTCCGCAGCCGGTACCGGCGAGCCTCGCGGGCCGCTCGGCGGGCGGTCGGCCTGGCGGAGGGCCGGGACGAGTTCGCGCTGGTCGACGAACGCGACCGGGTCGCCCGCGCCCTGGCGGAGCTGCCGCCGCGACAGCGAGCGGCACTGGTGCTGACCGAGCTCCTCGGCTACGGCAGCGAGGCGGCCGCCGAGGTGATGGGGGTGGCGGCAAGCACCGTGCGAGCCCTCGCGACACAAGGTCGGGAGTCCCTCCGCAAGACCATGGAGCCCGACGGATGAGCCGCTACCGCGAGGCCCTGGAGCACCTCGGCGACACCCCGGCGTTCCCGAACGACGCCTTCGAGCGCCTGGTCAAGCGCCGCACCCGGAAGCGCCGCTCGACGAGGATCACAGCCGGGGCAGTCGCCCTCCTCGTGGCCACGGGAGGCACGATCGGCGTCTACGCGATCGCCGGTGGAACGGACCCCCGACCCGGCGGGGACGACGCTCCGCCGTTCTTCGCCCTCTGGCCGGAGACGGAGCGGGACGCCGCGCTCGCCGCCCTGCGACGGGTCGCGTCCGGGGCCGACGATTGGCGGCGACTAGACGAGGAGACCGCCCGACGCTTCGGCGTGGACGTCCTCGGGTGGACGGACGCCGTCGCCAGCTGCGCGCCGCTCGACTCGCCGAACAGCTTCGTCAACTGCAGCTCCGGCCATCCGCACACGGCCTCGACCATCTGGCTCTATCGCCAGAGATCAGACCCCATGCCTGCACCCCTCAGGCTGACCGTTCAGCGGCTTCTGGGCAGCGACCTCGTCGGCATCTGGAGTGTCACGAAGGTCGTCTCCAACGACCTCACGCTTGGCGTGGCACCGGGGGGCGAGGTCCGGCCGGACTCCGTCGTTCCGGCCACTCTCGGCGCCGGTCCCCCACAGGAAGGCGATCGACACGGCGCCGGGGTCGTCGTGTTCACCGACTGCGGCGCCCAGATTCTGGACGGCGAGGAACGAAGGGACGGGATCTACATCGGACCGACCGGGCTGCGTGACTGTGCAACCTCCGAACCCGGGCCACTCGCAGCCGCGGCGCAAGGGATCCTGTTCGACGTCCGGACGCGTGGTGGGTTCCCCGGGTTCGAATCGAGCCGCAACCCCTTCCGAGGACTCGACCGGCCCGGGACCGACCTCCTGTCGATCGGCCTGGTGCCTGTTCGGGTCGTCCCCTCGGGCGGACCCGAACCGCCGGCGACGTGTCCCCCGGCGCCATTCCGTCCGACGTACCTGCCATGGGTTCCGACGGGCGAGCGGCTGCCCGACCCCGTCATCTCCTCCGGCGTCAGGGGATCCACGATGTCGTGGACGAGGGATATGGCGACTCAGGGCGGCCCCTCGTTGACGTTGTCCAGGCTGGTCATCCCGACGGAGCCCACGCCCGACGCCGCACGGCTGACGGTGCGCGGGATCCAGGGACAGGTGATCTGGATCGGCGACCCCGGTGTGGGACAGATCAGGCTCGCGTGGACCGAAGCGCGGCGTGCGTGTGACTTCTACGAGCTGCATCTGCTCCTCCCCGGTGCGAGCGAGGAGGAGACGGAGGAAGCGCTCAGGCGGATCGCCCGTTCGCTCTCGGAACCGAGCGGATCCCAGTTCTCGCGCGTGGGCGATTTCGTGGACGCGTTCGTGGACGCGCGGATGTCGG
The DNA here is from genome assembly GCA_040904285.1 of Actinomycetota bacterium. Classification (GTDB taxonomy): domain Bacteria; phylum Actinomycetota; class UBA4738; order UBA4738; family JBBDTT01; genus JBBDTT01. Next base: position 8,688 of record JBBDTT010000025.1, on the reverse strand, counting down.
GGTCCGGGGCGGAAGCGTTCCTGGCCGCATCCGCGGTCGAGGACTACTCCGTCGACGCCAGCCCCCTCTACCTCACGGATGGAGAGTTCACTCGATCGTACGGGGTCGCGAGGAGCGGGCAGGGTGGATGGTCGGTCTCACTGGACATCGTGCGGCACACCGGCCTCGGAGCATTCACGACCGTCAGGTCGGAGAGCCTGTCCGTGGAATCGCGATCCGACAGCGAGCACGGGTTCAAGGTGACCGCCGGGGGCGTGAGCGGGGGGCCGCCGGAGGACGTCTCGTGCGACCGCTGGGCGCCGTGCTGGCGCCTGTACCTCGTGGCGGCCGACTCGCCCGACGATCCCTCGATCGAGCACGCCGTCGACCAGCTGCGGGCGCAGGGGTTCGAGGGCTCCGGAACGGAGAACGGGGAGCCGGCCGAGGCCCAGGCGGGAGTTGGATCGGATCGCTGGCCGTCCTCGGTCTACTGGGCCGCGGGCGCCTACCCGATGTGCGAGCAGAGCCCGGGGCTCGTGTTCGGACCCGGATCCAACCAACCGCACGTCGTGGTGGCCGACTTCACCTCTGAGGCCGACGCCATCGCGTTCGCCCGCGGCCTGGACTTCGAGCCCTTCAAGCTGGTGCAGGTCCGCCTCGACTGCCAGGACTGAGCCTCGCGCACCCGTTACGCGCAGACTTGCGCGGTGCGTAAACAGTTGGGCACGGCGGGACGTTCATGGCGAGTGGATTCACCTGCCGTCGCCCCCGGCGAGGCGGAGGCCAGCCCGCGGGCGGGGTCGTTCGAGAACTTCTTCGAGGTCGAGCACCGGCGGCTCTATCACGCGCTCGGGCTGATCGCGGGCAGGACCCAGGAGGCCGAGGAACTCATGCAAGAGGCATTCGTCAAGGTGTGGGAGCGGTGGGACCGCGTCTCGGTCATGGACTCCCCCACCGGTTACCTGTATCGCACGGCGCTGAACCTCGTTCGCAGCAGGCGACGCCGCGCAGCGCGGCTGGCCAGGCGCGTCCTCCCGGTGGCGGGTTCGCGCGATCCGTACGAGGCGATCGAGATCCGGGACGAGGTGGCGCGAGGGTTATCGGTTCTGCCTCCCAGGCAGCGGCAGGCGATCGTCCTGACGGAGTGCTGGACCTCGACTCGCCCGAGGCCGGCAAGGTCATGGGCGGGCATCTCCGGCGCGCCCGACTGATGCGATATGCTCGCATCATGAAGCGAACCACCGTCATGTTGCCCAATGAGGTCGACGGCCGGCTTCGGCTCGAGGCCCGTCGTCGGGGCGTTCCGATCGCCGAGATCGTGCGAGAGGCCGTGGAGCGCCACCTGCCGGAGGAGGAGCCCGGCGCGCCGCTGTCGTTCTTCGGGATCGGGCCGGGTGGTCCGCCGGATGCATCCGAGCGGGTGGACGAGCACGTCCGCGCCTCGGTCCGGCGACGGGCCAGGGCTCGCCGCCAGGGCTGATGCTCGTCGTCGATGCCGGGCCGCTGGTCGCGGCGGCGGCCACACGCGATCGGAACCATCGGCGGTGCGTCGAGCTCCTGAGCAACGCTCCCCGACCCATCGTCGTTCCCGCCCTCGTCGTGACGGAGGTGGCGTACTTCCTCGCCGACCGCTTGGGGGTCCGCGCCGAGCGAGCATTCGCCGTCTCGATCCGCCGGGGCGAGCTCCTGGTCGAGCCGGTGGAGCCCCCGGACTGGGACCGGATCGACGATCTCCTCGAGAGATACGAGGATCTCCCCCTCGGGATCGTCGACGCGTCGGTGGTCGCGGCGTGCGAACGATTGGGGCAGACCACGCTGGCCACCCTGGACCGCCGTCACTTCGGGGTCGTGCGGCCCAGCCACGCGAGCGCGTTCACGCTCGTTCCTGAGTGAGCTACATGTCGAGTGGGGCGTAGTAGCTCTCGGGGCCGTACTTCTTGACGTCGCTCAGCCAGTCGGTCTCGTACGTGTCGGTGGGCTTCTGGTCCGGGTCGGCCATGGACCAGGCCTGGCGCTTGTAGGTCCAGTTCTCCGGCTGCAGGCGGTGGGCCTCGCGGAAGTGCTCGATGGCCGCGTCCGGGTCGCCGGCCAGGTGCAGGTGCTGTCCGAGCTCGAAGTGCGCGGCCGCGAGCGAGGAGTCGGCGCCGGCCGGCCGCGACCGTTCCACGACCTCGTCGGGTGAGAGCGCGTACTTCGAGTCGGCGCCGTGCTCCACCCAGTCGATCAGCGCGTAGTAGTACTTCTTCGGCCGGACCTGCATCTTCATCGTCTCCTCGGCCTGGGCGAGGAGATAGGGGTCCGGCTCGGTCACCGGCGGGTTCCCGGCCCACTCCTCGAGCTGCTTCACGACCCCCGGGTAGGCGGTCTCGGGCGGACGAACGATCACGCCCTCCTCGTCGATCCAGATCCCGCTCGGGACGTTCACGATCCCGAACAGCTCGTCCAAGAGGTGCGCCGTGTCGACGCAGGAGGGGTGGGTGGGGTTCGCGCGCTCGACCCACGGACCGGCCGCGTCCCAGCCGCCGAGGTCGAGAGCGACCGTCACGATCTCGAACCCCTTGGGGCTCAGCTCCTCACGCAGGTCCTGCCAGACCGGCAGGTCGAAGCGGCACCCTCACCAGGACGCCCACGCGAGGAGCAGCACCTTCTTCCCGCGCAGGCTCGAGAGCGAGAACTCGCCGCCGCGGTACTCGGGGAGCGTCAGGTCCGGGGCGTCCGCCGATTTGAGGACCTTGCCGATCGTGTCGGGCCCGATGGCCCACACGCCGTGGGCCTCGTCGTGCACGATCGGCATGCCCATCCGCTCCGCGATCGGCGCGACGTCGAACGTGTCCCCGCTCGCCCCCAGCCCGCCGAGGGGCACGCACATCTCGGCCTTGCACGCGCCCTGCGGCTTGATCGCCCACCCCGTGGCGGCCTTGAACGCCTCGCGCGAGACCTCCAGTGAATCCGTGATCATTCCTCTGCCTCGTCGATGATGATCGCGCCGGTGGGGCAGGCGGCCTCGGCCTCGAGAAGCATCTCATCCTCGACGGTCGAGGGGTCGACCAGGACCGCCTTGCCGAGCTCCTCGGGATCCCAGCCGAACGCGGTCGGGGCGAGCTGGATGCACGTCTCGGCCCCGATGCACCGGTGCTTGTCGATGCGCAGGCGCAGCGTCACGCGATCCCCTCCCGGAGCGCGATCGTGGTGGCGGCCGCCCGCGACTTGACGCCGAGCTTCGAAAACACGCTCTTCAGGCTCTGGGCGACGGCCCGCTCGGCCAGCCCGAGCTCGCCGGCGATCTCGCGGTTGGTCAGCCCTCGGGCGACGAAGCGCCACACCGCGGCCTCGACCTGGTCGAGCTCCCGGACGGGCGCCGCGCGGCGGGGAGGCGCGCCGTGGACGACCTCGACGTCGCCGATCCGCTCGGCGAGCTCGCGCTGCACGGGGCCCGCGAGCCACCGCGTCCGCACGCTCTCGTCCAGGTTCCGCTCGGCCACCGAGTCCAGGTCCTCGCGGATGCGGATCCGGAGCTCGTCCCAGGCCTCGCCGTCGGCGGCCTCCAGGACCCGGGCCGCCAGGAGCAGCACCTCGAACATCGACGGCTCGAGCAGGCGGAAGTCCATGACCGTGACGGCTTCCCGGGCCAGGCCGGCCGCTCGCTCGGTCTCTCCCCGGGCCAGCGCCACCTGGGCGCCGGCTGCGATCGCCAGTGGGCGCCACGCGATCTGCAGCGACAACCCTTCGCTGGACGCCACCGCCTCGGTCGCGTACGCGTCCGCGCGCTGCAGGAGCGTCTCGTCGCCGGCATCGGCGCCCAGGCGCGCCGAGTGATACGCGAGCCACGCGGCCGCCTCCAGGACGCCGACCCGGCTGCGTTGCTCGAACGCGAGCGAGCGGGCCTTCTCCAGGCGCTCGAGGGCGCCGGCCGCGTCGCCGTCGACGGCCCGGGCCATCCCCCGCCACAGCTCCAGCCGGCGGGCCCGGAGCGGGGTGGGCGCGATGGCCGCCGCGGCCCGGGCCCGGTCGAGCCACCGTTCGGCTTCGGCGACCTCGCCCATCTCGAGGTGGGTCAGTCCGAGGCCTCCCGCCGCCAGGAACTCCATCCACCGGTCGCCGAGGGTGCGCGCCGCGCGATGGGCCTCCTCTCCCCGCTCCAGCGCGAGGTCGGCGTAGTGGTAGTACCGCGCGTAGGCGTGGACCGAATAGAGCAGGTGGACCTCGTCGGTCTGTCGCTCGGACTCCGTGGTCATCGAGTTCAGGCGCTGGCGAAGCTTGCGGATCTGCTCGATCACGCCGGCCACGCCCCGGCGGACCCCCGGGTTGTAGTGCGAGTAGCCCAGCGCGATCACGGTCGCGAGCACCCCGGCCCGGTCGTCCAGGCGTTCGTAGATGTCGAGGGCCTCGCCCAGGAGCACCTTGGCGCGGTCCTGGAAGACGGCGATCTCCTGCCACTCGGGCGCCTGCTCGGGCGGGAGCAGGAACCGGCCCCCCTCCAGGAGGTGCGGAGTGAGGAGCTCGATCGCGCGCCGCTTGGCCCGCCCGTTCTCGATCACGCCGAGCTCCCGGATCGTGGCCGCGAGGAGTCGCTCGTCGCCCGATCGCTCCGCCAGCTCTCGGGCCCGGAGGAACGCCTGCTCGGCGGCGTCCAGGTCGATCTCGCTGGGCGGCGGCGAGAACGACTCGCCCAGGGCGGACTGCAGGCGGGTCTGGCCCAGCTCCAGGACCGCCTCGAGCTCGGCGGCCCGGTCGCCGGATGCGGCCGCCGCGTTGGCCGCGATCTGTCCCAGCTCCTCGGCGAGCGCGTAGTCCTGCACCTGCCGGGCGGCGGAGGCCCGGCGGCGCAGCAGCTCGCCCTCGGTCACGTCGCCGTGCGAGGACGCCAGCCGGCCGAGCTCGTCGAGGACGGCCGCGCGATCCTCACCCCGTCCGAGCCGCCACAGCGCGTGGTCCTGCAGGCGAAGGAGCTCCACGCGGGCGGCGGGATCCGTCACCAGGCGCAGCGCCGCCTCGGCCAGCACCAGGGCCTCCTCGGGGGCGGCCCCGTCGAGCGCGCCCCGGGCCGCCGCGATCGAGTACCGAGCGCCCTCCTCCAGGTCCTCGGCGAGCAGCGCGTGGTGGGCCGCGTCGGCCAGCCGGTCGGGCGGCACGTCCCCGCCCGCGGCGAGCATCCGCACCACCCCCCCGTGCAGCAGCCCGCGGCGGGGCCGGCCGTGAGTCTCGGCGAGCACCGAACGGGCCTGGTCGTGGGTGAAGGCGTAGTCGTGACGCGACCCCGCGGGAGCCTCCGCCACGAGCCCGGAGCCCACCGCCTCGTCGAGGACCGCAGCGAGCTCGGCGGCGGCCGGAGCCGAGTCCCCCTTCAGGAGCCGGGTCAGCTCGGCGAGGTCCCGGAGCGCGAACCGCCGGCCGAGGGCCGCGGCGTCGGCCAGGACCTCCCGCGCCTCGGTCGACAGCGCGCCCGCCCGGCGCTCGATCAGCGACTGCACCGACGCCGGCACCATCCGCTCCGTGCCCCGGGCGATCTCCCACGTGCCGTCGATCGACTGCACGGTCCCGGCCTCACGGAGCGAGCGCACGATCTCCTTGACGATGAACGGCACGCCCTCGCTCTGCGCGAAGATCGCCTCGGCGCACTTCGTGCTGACGGGGCCCTCGAGCAGCCGCGCCAGGAGCTCGGTCGTCTCCGCCGCGCTCAGCCGGTCGAGGGCCACCCGCCGGCCCACCCCGAGCCGCTCGGCGTCGACCGACATCCCCAGGATCGCCCGCCGGGTGTCGGGCACGTCCGGACGCGAGGCGAGCATGACGAACAGCGGGGCGCGGATCTCGGAGCGGATCACGTAGCGGATCAGCCGCAGCGAGTCGGGGTCCGACCACTGCAGGTCGTCCAGGAAGATGCCGAGCGGCTTCCTCGAGGCGATCGTGGACAGGGCCGTCCTGGCGGCGTCGTACACCACCAGGAGCTGGTCCTCGAGGGGCAGGCTCTCGAGGGTCGCGTCGCGCTTGCCGGAGACGAGGCCAACGGCCCGCTTCAGCGTCCGCTTCGAGGCCGCGTCCGCGGCGACACGGGTGAGGGCGGGGGCGGACAGCAGCGTCCGGGCAACGTAGAAGGGGCCGCCGATCTCCTCGTCGGCGCCGACGTAGACGACGCCGAACCCCTTGTCCGCGGCGGCCGCGGCGGTCTCGTCCAGCAGGCGGGTCTTGCCGATGCCGGCCTCGCCCTCGACGGTGATCGCCGCCAGCGAACCCGCCGCGGCGGCCTCCAGCCGGTCCATCGCCACCGCCAGCTCGGCGGTCCGGCCCACCAGCTGGACCGCCGGCCGGGCCGGCGGCGCCTCGGCCGGTCCCGGCTCCTCCACCGGCCGGTCCACCGCGAACAGCCGCCATCGGCCGGGCACGCCCTTCAGCACGCGCGACCCCCGAGCCGTGAACTCGAGGTGCGACCCCTGGACGAGCTCCTTCACCGTGCCCGAGACGAGGATCTCGTCGGGGTTGGCCAGCGCCGCCACCCGCGCGCCGATGTGCACCGCGATGCCCCGGACGTCGTCGCCCACGACCTCGGTCTCACCCGTGTGGATGCCGGCCCGGATGTGGAGGCCGAGCGGCTGGACGCCCTCCACGATGGCCTTCGCGCACAGGATCGCGCGGGCCGGCGCGTCGAACAGGGCGAGGAAGCCGTCGCCGGCCGTGTCGATCTCGCGGCCCTGGAACCGGCCGAGCTCGCGCCGCACCACCACGTGGTGGCGCTCGAGCAGATCGCGCCAGTCTCGGTCCCCGTGCTCGACGGCGTGCTCGGTCGAGCCGACGATGTCGGTGAACAGGACCGTGGCGAGGATGCGCTCGCCCGCAATGTGTTCGTCCATCGAGGTCCCTCAGTCTCCGACTCGAGGCCGAAACCGACAAGCCCGCGCACTACCTGCGACTGAGCACGAACCTGGAAGTCCGGCCTCGGAGAGGGCCAGACTTCCGGCGTGCCCGGTAAACGCTCGCGATGGCTCGAGGCTTCATGGGGGGTGGACGAGCCCGGAGCGGCCGTCGTGACCGGCGCGCCGGCCTCGTTCGAGGTCTTCTTCGAGGCGCACCGGCACCGCCTCCACGGGGCCCTCACGCTGATGACCGCGAACGCACAGGAGGCCGAGGAGTTGACGCAGGACGCCTTCCTCGTGGTGTGGGAACGCTGGGACCGGGTCGGGGCCATGGACCGGCCGGACGGCTACCTCTACCGCGTGGCGATGAACGCGTTCCGCAAGCGATGGCGGCGGATGCACCTGGACGTGCGCCTTCGAGCTCGGGCAGAAGACGAGCGCGACCCGTTCGAGCGAGCCGCCGAGAAGGACGAAGTGGCCCGCGCCCTGGCCCTCCTCCCTCGCCGGGAGCGGGCCGCGCTGGTCCTGACCGAGCTTCTCGAGCTCGACTCGAACGAGACCGGCGAGCTGCTGGGCATCAAGCCCGCCACGGTGCGCGTCCTGACCCACCGAGCGCGTGATCGGGTGCGACGGGCGATGGGAGACGAAGATGGCTGACCTGCGCGACCGCCTCGACCGGCTAGCCAACCGCTTCCCTGAACGCGGTGGCCTGGAGGGACTCGATCGCCGCAGAGGCCGGCGCCCGGAACGCCAGCGATTCCTCACGGCAGTACTGGCGCTCCTGATCGCGGCCGCCGGGATCACCGGCGCCTACGTCGCCCTCCGGCCCACCGGAGAGATCATCCAACCCGCGCCGATCCACCTGTCCGACGTCCTGCGGATCGAATGCGACGGCCAGTCGGCGCGCGTACTGACCCCCACGGTCCGAGCCCAGTCCGACGGGGTACACCTCGAGGTCACGAACACCGCTGAGTTCGAGACGACGACCTCGATCAGCTCGTCTCTGGGGAGCGGAGGCAGCCCCACCGTCCCGCCCGGTGCGACCGGGGATAGTGTGGCCGCATCGCTTCCTCCCGGCGGAGCGGATGTCTGGTGCGGACCGTCACGAACGGATGTGAACGAGGGTCCGCCCGAGGATCAGGTGGAGATCGTGGATCCCGAGGGTTACTGGCACCCGGAATCCCTCGACTGTCAAGGAGGCCGGTCAATTGCCAGCCCCGATCTCCACATCGACCGCACCGCGGCCGGAGAACCGGGGCCGCCGATCGACATCATCCGAAGACGGTTCCCCGAGGTCCTCCGTGAGGACGACATTGTCGACCACGGAGGGTATCCGGACGCGGACGCAAGTCAGTACGGCAGCACGGTCAGGGTCGTGCGGGCAGAGCACGTCGTCGGCCGGTTCCACTTCGTTCCTGGTGCCTTGGTCGATGGAGAACCGACCTACCTCCAGGATTCCTTCGGCGCCTGCGAGGCGTTCACCACCGAGAATCTCGACGGCTGAAACGCTGGCCCGGGTTTCGCGTTCATGTGACGTGATCGAACCCGCGACACTTGATCCCGTGACCGACGTGACCGCCGGCTCGGCCGCGGACTTCCGCGAGTTCTACGAGGCCGAGCGCGAGCGGCTGGGGCGGGCGCTGTTCCTGCTCACCGGGAGCTCGCACGAGGCCGAGGACCTCGCCCAGGAGGCCCTGGTCCGCGTGTACGAGCGGTGGGGCCGGGTCCGCGAGATGGGTTCCCCCGTCGGCTACCTGTACCGGACCGCCATGAACCTGCACCGCAGCCGGCTCCGGCGCGTGGCCGTTGCCACGCGCAAGCTGGCGTTTCACCCGCAGCCCTCGACCGGCACGCACTCGGT